>DATFDN010000124.1:0-4880 GCA_035252035.1 Acetobacteraceae bacterium
CGCGCGATGCAAGAGGACACCGCGACGCCGCTCCGCGCGCTGCGGGCGGATGGCGGGATGACACGGAACGGGCTGCTCATGCAGTTCCAGGCCGATCTGCTGGACATGCCGGTGGTCCGCCCACACGTGATCGAGACCACCGCCCTGGGCGCGGCGTACGCGGCGGGGCTGGCGGTCGGCTATTGGAGGGGGCTGGACGAGGTGCGTGCCCATTGGGACGCGGCGCGGATCTGGATGCCATCGATGGACCCCGCGCGGCGCGCGACATTGACACGGTCGTGGCGGCAGGCGCTCACGCACTCCTACGGCTGGGAGCCCGAAGCCAAGTAGAAGAGCGCGCGCACTGGCCGCTTGTCGGGATCACGCCTTTGTCACGCCGGGCCAGGCGCAAGAAGGTAGGCTGGAATGATGACGGCAAGCCCACCTGTTGTTAATCTGGCCCATGGCTTCTATTCGAAATCGACATGGGATTTCATGTCCAGCCCCTACCCGCCAACTATTGGCGGCAGTAGCGTTGGCTGGCGGCACACTTCTCGCTGTTGATCTTCCTGCGCGGGCGCACGATCCCCGCTATCCCCAATACGATGAATTCTTCAACAATCTTTACTTCCCGAACCGGTTTGACGCGGGCAGGCTATCCTCTTGCTGCACACGGAAGGATTGCCGCGCGCTCCACTTCGGCAATGAGGGAGACTCGGGCGTGGAAGCCTGGTACGATGCGAAGCTCCGCTCCTATGGCTTCGTCGCCGACCCCCGGATCTTCGAAGGGGGCACCGGGGACACCTATTATATCCCTGAAAAGGAAACAAAGGGCATCAAGGAGAAGCAGAGGGACGGCTCGTTCCTCGATGCCCGGAACCCGACCGATAACCTCGTGTTCGTCTGCTGGACTCCGCCAGGGAAGGCTTGGTGCCTGCTTCCACCCGAGTCGATGTACTGAAGGGCGTCAGTCCCCGGCGCCTTGCGCGAACTTGGGCAACACGTTGGACGCGTAGAACTGGATCACGCGCTGCTGGTCCGGCTGGCCGGAGTGGACGTTGACGATCGTGGCGCCGCTGGCGAACAGCTCCTGTAGCTTCTTGATATGCACCTCGGGATCGGTGCCGATGGCCCATTCCTTGATGACTTCCTCGATTGGAATTTGCGATTCCGCCAGGTGCTGGATCTTCACGGGACTGGGAATGTTAAAGTAGGGATGCCACGCCTTGGGTCCGAATCGCCACAGCTCGGCCGCTTGCCGCGCAACTTCCTGATCGCCCACGACGACGTATTGCTCGACCAGAACCGGCATGTCCGCCGGGTTCTTTCCGGCGGAGCGGGCGCCATCCTCCCATTCGGACTTGTACTGTTTCCAGCTATGCGGATCGGTGATGAGGCCGTCCCCGTGCTGTCCCGCCAATCGCATGGACTTGCGGCCATTCGCGGCGGTGAGCAGAGGGATCGGCCGCGCCGGCGGATCGTAGAGCTTGGCATCGACAGTGTAGTACGTGCCCTTGTGGGACACCTCCTGCCCTGTCCAGAGCTGGCGGATAATGGTGATCGCCTCGATCAGACGGTCCCAGCGCTCCTGCCATTTCGGCCAGGCCCCCGTGCCGGCCTCCTCGTTGAGCGCTTCGCCCGATCCGACGCCGAGAAAGATCCGGCCCGGAGAGATCAGGCTGAGCGACGCGAACGCCTCGGCGACGATGGCGGGATCGTATCGCAGCGTGGGGCACGTCACCGTGGTGCCCATCCAGCTACTCGTACCCTGCCCGCCCAGGGCACCGAGAGTGACCCAGGCCTGCCCGCAATGGCCTTGGTTGGCCTGCCAAGGCTGCAAATGGTCGCTGGTCGCGAGCAGGTGAAAGCCCGAGCGTGAGGCGAGCGCGCCAAGCTGCACGAGTTCGGGAACCGGGAACTGCTCGTGGGCCAGCATGAAACCGATCAACCCCTTGCGCAGCGTGCCAGTATCCCGCGCGCGGGCGCTCTCGCCGGACTGCGCCGCGTTGGCTCCCTGCTGCGCGCGCGCGCCCGTGATGCCCATGCCCGTCGCGGCGGCGAGCATCGTGCTCCAACCCAGGATCTTGCGCCGGTTTGGGGCGAAAGCGTTCTCGCATCTCAGAGCGGAATGGAGGGACATTGGAGGCTCCGGTAAGCCGCGGGCGGATGCGCCAGCAACGGAGGAGTCATCGCCGGGTTCCAAGCCACGGGATTGGACAATGCGCCTTTTGTGCGATGAAATGCTTGCGGGTCTCTCACGATGGCTGCGCGCCGCGGGTCATGACACCGCGCTTGTGCCGACTGGCACGCAAGACGCCGCCGTGCTCGCGCAGTGTTGCGCGGAGGGCCGGGTTCTGATCTCGCGCGATCGGCGGCTGGTGCGCGAAGCCGGCGCGGCGGTGCCGGCCCTGCTGCTGATGGGCGAGAGCATGGACGATCATGCGCGCACCCTGACCGATGCGCTCGGCCTGGATTGGACCTTCGCGCCATTCACCCGCTGCCTTGTCGATAACGCGACGCTGCGGCCAGCCAGCGAGGATGACCTGCGGCGTATCCCGGCGCAGTCGCGCGCCTTGCCTGGTCCGTTCCGCGTTTGCCCATGTTGCGGCCGGGTCTTCTGGCCGGGCAGCCACGTGCGGCGCATGGCGGCGCGGCTCGCGCGTTGGCGCGGCCTTGCAAGCACGTAGGGCGGGAAAGCGCGGCGCATCCCGCCGCCCCGCCGCACCTTGAAAGGCGGAATGCGCTTCGCTTTTCCGCCCCACGACTTGCGCCGCGTTTCCAGCCACGGTGCGGACGCCCTAAAACAAGGCGATCAAAGTCATGCCGCCCGCCATCAGGAAGCCCCCGATGATCCGCCATGAGTTGAGATGGTGGACCGGCATCCGGAACATGCCGAACTGGTCGATGAACAGGGACATCCAGATGTTCGCGGTGATGGTCAGCGCGGCGAAGGCTCCGGCGCCCACCTTGTCCACGAACAGCAGCCCGGCGACCACCGCGAACGCGCCGACGATGCCGCCAAGCGGCGCCCACCAGGGCATCTGGCTCACCCCCTCCACCGTGGGAAATGGTTGGGGTATGCAGAACCAAGCTAGGGCGAAGACAAAGGAGATCGGGAGAAACGAGATGAGGGTGGCGAGCCAGGGATTCGTCAATCCGATCCGCAGCGCGCCGTTCATGGGCGGTCCCCACGCCTGCAAGACGCCGCAACCAATGATCAATGGGTACAGCATCATCGGGCTTATACGTTCCATTGTTTCTCCCTCCGGATTGGATCAGGTCAAACAGTCACGAACAGCGCCGCGATCGCCAGCACCAGCGCGGGTGGCATCACGGCAAAGCCGAGCTTCAGGAAGGTCCAGGCGCCAACGCTCTGCCCGTCGCGGCGCAGCGCCGTCAGCCACAGGATAGTTGCGAGCGATCCCGTGACCGACAGGTTCGGCCCCAGGTCCACTCCGATCAGCACCGCGCCGCGCACGCTTTCCGGCACGTGGGCGGTGCCGACCACCCGGCCCGCGATCAGCCCGGCCGGCAGGTTGTTCATGAGATTGCACCCGACCGCGAGCACGACGCCCGCCACCCACGCCGCGAGCGTCGCCGAACGCTGCGCGAGGTCGTTCAGAAGCACTGCCAGTTCGGCCGTCACGCCGGTCTCCTCCAGCGCCTCGACAAGCACGAACAGGCCCGCGACCAGGGGCAGGACGCCCCACGAGATGTTCTTCAGCACGCTGAGCGGACCGCACCGCGCGCGTATGAGCACCAGGATCGCGGTGGCGGCGCCCGCGAGGAAAGTCGGGAGGCCAAGCTGGATGTCGATGGCCGAGCACCCGACCAGCACGATCGCGGTGGCGATGATGCCGTACGCCGCCGTCCGCCCCGCCGCGGACAGCTCCGGCACCTCCACCTGGGACGAGACCTCCTGCCTGAGTCGCTTCCTTTGCGTGAGCCGCAGCGTGACGTAGGTGGCGATGATGGAAAGCGCCGCCGACGGCGCGAAGCGCGGCAGCCATTGCATCAGGGGCGGCATGTGGCTGCCATAGATGACCAGGTTCGCCGGGTTGGAGATCGGCAGCACGAAGCTCGCCGCGTTGGCGATAAAGGCGCAGACGAAGAGGTAGGGCAGCGGCTCCCTCGCCTCCGCGGCGCGAACGACGGCGGCGACGGCGGGCGTCAGCACCACGGCGGTCGCGTCATTGGAGAGGAAGGTGGTAACGATCGTTCCCACCACGTAGACCAGAGTGAACAGCCGCGTCGCCGATCCCTTCGCCAGCCGCGCCGCGCGGGCGGCGAGCCAGGCGAACAGCCCTTGCTGGCGGGCCAGCTCCGAGAGCAGCATCATGCCCGTCAGGAACAGGTAGACGTCGATGCCCTTCTCCACCCCGGCGAGCGCGTCGGCGAAGGGCAGCAGGCCGAATGCGACGAGCAGCAGCGCGCCCGTCACCGCCCAGACAAACTCCGGCCAGGAGAAAGGGCGGATGATGACCCCGGCCGTGGCCGCGGCGGCGATGCCCCATGTGGCCCAGGTGGAGGCGCCGAGCGCGCCCATCAGGCAACCGCCGGGCGGATGTGGTTCGACGCGCCGGGGCTGGCGGCCGGGCCGGATGTCCGCGTCCCCAGCATCAGCGGCGTGAAGAACGCCAGGGCGCACACGGCGATCCCGGCCAGGGTGAGGAAGCCGGCGGGATAGCCGAACCACCGCGCGGAATAGGCGGAGGGCTGGCCCCTCTCCGGCTGGCATTCCCGAGCCAGGGAGGGGACAGCCGCCGCCGCGCCGCTCACCACTGCCTCCCGTTGCGGTTCGGGCCGAGTTGCGTGTCCAGGATGCCCTTCTCCGGCCAGGCGCCAACGCGGTCCCGGTCGCTCCCGTCCCTGGCGCGCGCCGGCGAGGTCCAGCCGGGGCG
>DATFDN010000125.1:0-10785 GCA_035252035.1 Acetobacteraceae bacterium
CGCCCGCGATCCTGGTGGCGGGCTTCGCCGTCGCCTTCTTCCATTTCGGGATTCAATCCTGGTTCAACGAGCCGGTCCGCGCCGCGTTGAACGAATCCCTTCAGGTCGCGCACGGCTACCTCGACGAGCACCGCAACAACATCCGCGCCGTCGCGCTGGAGATGGCCAATGACCTGAACCGCGCCGGCGTGTTCCTGCTCTCGGCGCCGGCCATGTTCGCCCAGATCCTGGGCGAGCAGACCACGCTGCGCGGGCTGACCGAGGCGGTGATCTACGACCCGGCGAGCGGCCGCGTCATGGCCTCCGCCGGGCTGTTCGGCGGCCTCGGCACCGACCCGGCGCCGGCCTGGGCGACCGAGCAGGCGCGCAACGGCGATGTGGTGCTCATCAACTCGCCGGACAGGACGCGGGTTCGCGCCGTGGTGCAGCTCGATTCGACCCCGCCGCTGATGCTCATGATCGGCCGCCCCGTCGATCCCCAGATCGTCGGTTACATGCAGCGCACCGAGCGCGCCGTCTCGGAGTACAAGCGCCTCGACGAGAGCCGGTCCTGGCTGCAACTCGCCTTCGCCTGGATCTTCGCGAGCGTGGCGCTGCTCGTGCTCGCCGCCGCCGTCCTGATCGGCCTGCTGCTCGCCAACCAGATCGCCCGTCCGATCGCGGGGTTGATCTCCGCCGCCGAGCGCGTGCGCGGCGGCGACCTGTCCGTGCGCGTGCCGGACCGGCCGACCGATGACGAGATCGCCGGCCTCTCGCGCGCCTTCAACCGCATGACCGGCCAGCTTGCGGCGCAGCGGGCCGAGCTGATGGAGGCGTACCGCCAGATCGACGAGCGGCGGCGGTTCACCGAGACGGTCCTCTCCGGCGTCTCCGCCGGCGTGATCGGGCTGGACGCGAAGGAGCGGATCGAGTTGCCGAACAAGGCCGCCGACGAGCTGCTTGGCCTCGACCTGCTCGCCGAGACCGGCCGGCCGCTCGCCGAGGTCGTGCCCGAGTTCGCGCCGCTGCTCGAAGTCGCCTCGCAGGCGCCGGAGCGCGCCCGCACCGCCGAGATCCAGATAGGCCCCGCCACGAGCCGGCGCACCCTGATCGTGCGCATCGGCGCCGATCTCACCGGGGGCGAGGTGCGCGGTTTCGTGGTCACGTTCGACGACATCACCGAACTGCAAGCCGCGCAGCGCAAGGCGGCCTGGGCCGATGTCGCCCGGCGCATTGCCCACGAGATCAAGAATCCGCTCACGCCGATACAACTCGCCGCGGAGCGGCTCAAACGGCGCTTCGCGCGGGAAATCTCGTCCGATCCAGAAACGTTCACGCAATGCGCCGATACGATCGTGCGCCACGTCGGCGACATGCGCCGCATGGTGGACGAGTTCTCGGCCTTCGCGCGAATGCCGCAGCCGGTCATCAAGGCCGAGGACGTCGGCCGGATCGCGCGCGAGGCGCTGGTGCTGCAAAAGGCGGCGCGGCCCGAGATCGAGTGGGAGACCCATATCCCCGAACGCGGCCCGATCGCCCTCTGCGACCGGCGGATGCTGCGCCAGGCGCTCACCAACCTGTTGCAGAACGCGGCCGATGCGGTGGCGATGCGTACCACACCCGCCAACGAAGCCACCGGGCGAATCGCGCTTATGGTGCATCCTGAGGGGGCGGGCGTGCGTATCAGTGTCTCGGATAACGGCATTGGTCTGCCGGAACAGGACCGCGCGCGTCTGACCGAGCCCTACGTGACCCACAAACCGAAAGGCACCGGGCTGGGGCTCGCGATCGCGAAGAAGATTATGGAGGAGCACGGCGGACGGCTCGCGCTTGGGGATCGGCCGGACGGGCCGGGCGCGGTCGCGACGCTCAGCCTGCCAACGAGGATAGCCGATGCCGCATGACATTCTCATTGTTGACGACGAGCCGGACATCCGGCTGCTGATCGACGGCATCCTGCGCGACGAGGGCTACGAGACCCGCCAGGCGGGCGACTCGGACGCGGCGCTCGCGGCGTTCCGCTCCAGACGGCCGTCGCTCGCCATCCTTGATGTCTGGCTGCAAGGCTCGCGGCTGGACGGGCTTGGCATTTTGGCGGCGCTGCATCGGGAGGAACCGCAGATCCCGGTGGTGATGATCTCCGGTCATGGCACGATCGAGATGGCGGTGCAGGCCATCCAGAAGGGCGCCTACGATTTCATTGAAAAGCCATTCGAGGCCGACCGCCTGCTGCTGTGCATCCGCCGCGCGCTGGAGGCGGCGGCGCTGGCGCGCGAGAACGCCGAGCTGCGCCTGCGCGCCGGGCCGGAAGCGTCGCTCACCGGGGACAGCGCGGCCATCCAAAGTGTGCGCGCGCAGATCGAGAAGGTGGCGCCGACCGGCTCGCGCGTGCTGATCCAAGGACCGGCCGGAAGCGGCAAGGAAGTTGCCGCGCGCATGATCCATGCCCGCTCCCGCCGCGCCGATGGCCCTTTCGTCGTGCTGAACTGCGCAACGCTCGCACCCGCCCGCTTCGAGGAGGAGCTGTTCGGGATCGAAGCGGGACCGGACCCGGCATCGCATCCCCGCCGCGCCGGCGTGCTGGAGCGCGCGCATGGCGGCACGCTCCTGCTCGACGAGGTCTCGGACATGCCGCTTGAGACCCAGGGCAAGATCGTCCGGGTCTTGCAGGACCAGGGCTTCGAGCGGCTTGGCGGTTCGGCGCGGGTGAAGGTCGATGTCCGCGTGCTGTCCGCCACCAACCGCGACTTGCACGCCGAGATCGCCGCCGGACGGTTCCGCGAGGATTTGTTCTATCGTCTCGCGGTTGTGCCGCTGCGCCTGCCCGCGCTCAAGGAGCGGCGCGAGGACGTCCCGGCGCTGGCGCGCTACTTCCTGTCCCGCTCGGCCGAGACCTCCGGAATGCCGAAGCGCGAGCTGTCCGCCGATGCGATGGCCGCGCTGCAAGCCTATGACTGGCCCGGCAATGTGCGCCAGCTTCGCAACGTCATGGACTGGCTGATGATCATGGCGCCGGGCTCGCCCGGCGATCCGGTGCGCGCCGACGCCTTGCCGCCCGAGATCGGCGCCGGCGCGCCCGCCCTGCTCACCCTGGACCCGACTGCCGACATCATGTCCCTGCCGCTGCGCGAGGCCCGCGACCTGTTCGAGACGCAGTACCTGCAAGCGCAATTGTTGCGTTTCGGTGGCAATATCAGCCGCACCGCCCAGTTCGTCGGCATGGAGCGGAGCGCGCTGCACCGCAAGCTGAAGCAGCTTGGGGTGCATTCGGAGGAGAAGGTGGGGGGGTAGGGAGTAGGGCGGAACGGCGGGCGTCATGCCCTCTGGCGATCTTTGGCGGGGCGTCTTCCGGCGGCCCAGGCGGGTGCCGCGCGGCTGGTTGCCCTCGCGTCGGCCGCGCAGTATGGGGCGCACATGCGGTGGACGCTCGCGGGCTTGGTCCCGGCAATCGGCGTGATGGGCCTGGGATTGGCGCCCCCTGTCGCGGCGGGCATCCCGAGCCGGTGCGATCTGGCGCGGATCGCGGCACGGAACGCGATCCTGAGCAAATACGAACAGCGGATGTCCGAGCTGAGGCGCGGCTTGTCCGAGGCGCGGGCGAGCGGGAAAGCGCCGGCGCGCTCCGGAGCGGCGGCAAGCCTCGCGGCGGAACTCGACGCCCAGCAGGCGAAGGATCTCGGCCGCGCCGACAGGCAGGTCTCGAAAGGCTGCGCCAACGACAGCAACGCCGTCGAGAACGCAAAGCAAACCGCCGAGTCCATGGCGGCGCTCGGCATCGCGGCGGTACTGTCACAGCACGGGATCAGCGACACCGGCCTGGCTCCGACTCCGCCGCCTCTTAGTGTCTCTCCGGGAAAATCTTAGCTCTTAGGGCGCTCTCGAAGCCGGCGCGGGCTTTGACCCTCACGCCGTCATGCTCGCGCAAGGATTGTGCTGCGAAAGTCGCTTTGGCTTGCCCGAGGCCCGCCTCCCGTCATTCCCGCGAAAGCGGGAATCCAGATTTTCCGGTGAGTTGTCACCAGCCTGGATGCCCGCTTTCGCGGGTATGACGAGAGAAGCCTGAGGCGGGTGCGCACGTGGGCGATCAGTGATCCTGGGCGCTGAAGGCACTTGAGCGCATCGGCCGAATATCTTGGGGGTGGGCGCTTCACGCCCGAACCGCCGGACTTGCGTCGCGGCAGGGAGGCGCTGCCGAGAATGGCGGAAGAAAAGCGAACGGTGCCGGCGTGGCACGCTACGCCGAGCGGAAAAGCGTAGCGCATTCCGCCAGCGCCCCGTACACTCATCGGGCTGGTTGTTTTGGTGTTTATCCGCTTATATGGGCGGCATGTCGGCCTCGACCCGCTGGAACCTGATCGTCTCGCGCACCACGGACGACGCCCTACGGCAGTTCCTGGCCAGCCGGGGGCGCGGCCGAAAAGGCGAGCTGTCGCGCTTTGTCGAGGAGGCGGTACAGGCCCGCATCCTGGAACTCGCGGCTGAGGACGCGAAGCGGCAGAATGCCCACCTCTCCCCCGACGAGATCACGGACGCCGTTGACGAGGCGCTGGAGCGGGCGCGACGCGCCTGATGCGCGTGGCGCCGGCCGCCGCGGGAGGCGCCGACTGCCTGGCGACCGGCGATGGGCGCTCCGGACTTCTGGCTCGGCGCCGCGTCGGAACGGCGCGAATCCTGACCGCGACCGCTTTCTGCGAGGTGCTTGGGTGAGGAGAGGAGGCTTGCCCGTCAAAAAAGCAAGCCTGGTACCGCCTTTCCGACTTCTCCTCTCCCCGCTACCTTTGTCCCCATGCCCAGCTCTGAAATCCGCAACTCCGTCTGCCCGCACGACTGCCCTTCCACCTGCGCCCTCGAAGTGGAGGTGCTCGATGCAAACCGCATCGGCGCGGTGCGCGGGGCAGCCGAGAACAGCTACACGGCGGGTGTCATCTGCGCGAAGGTGGCGCGCTACGCCGAGCGCGTCCATCACCCCGATCGCCTTACCCATCCGCTGCTGCGCACCGGGCCGAAGGGGTCCGGGCAGTTTCGCGAGATCGGCTGGGACGAGGCGCTCGACCGCACCGCCGCGGCGCTGAGCGACATCGCCGCCCGGCACGGCACGGAGGCCGTCTGGCCGTTCTACTACGCGGGCACGATGGGGCTGGTGCAGCGCGACGGCATCAACCGGCTGCGCCACGCCATGAAGTACTCGCGCCAGCGGCTGACGATCTGCACCTCGATCTGCGAGGCCGGCTGGCTCGCGGGTATCGGCGCGTATCGCGGACCGGATGCGCGCGAGATGGCGCAATCCGACCTCATCGTGATCTGGGGCGGCAATCCGGTCGCCACCCAGGTCAATGTGATGACCCACGTGGCCCGCGCCCGCAAGCAGCGCGGGGCCAAGCTGGTCGTGATCGATCCCTATCGCAGCGGCACGGCGGCGGTGGCCGACATGCACCTCGCGCCGCGCCCCGGCACGGACGGCGCGCTCGCCTGCGCGGTCATGCACATCGCCTTCCGCGACGGCTGGGCCGACCGCGCCTATATGGCGACCCACGCCGATTGCCCCGACGCACTGGAGGCGCATCTGGCCACGCGCGGGCCGGACTGGGCCTCCGCCATCACCGGGCTGCCGGTCGATCGGATCGAGGCATTCGCGCGGCTCTACGGCTCGACCAAGCGTAGCTATATCCGCCTCGGCTATGGGTTCGCCCGCTCGCGCAACGGCGCGGCCAACATGCACGCCGTCACCTGCCTGCCCACCGTCGCCGGCGTTTGGCCGCACGAGGGCGGCGGCGCGCTCTGGAGCAACCGGGGCATCTATCATTGGGACAAGACGTTGATCGAGGGCTTGGACGTCCGCGACCTCTCGATCCGCGAGATGGACATGAGCCGGATCGGCGCCGTGCTGACCGGGGACCGCCGCGAGCTCGGCGATGGCCCGCCGGTGCATGGCCTGTTCATTCAGAACCAGAACCCCGTGACCGTCTGCCCCGACAGCAACCGGGTGCGGCGCGGCTTCGCGCGCGAGGATCTGTTCGTCTGCCTCCACGAGCAGTTCATGACCGAGACCGCGCGCTGGGCCGACATCGTGCTTCCCGCGACGATGTTCCTGGAGCACGACGACATCTACCAGGCTGGCGGGCACACCCACATCCAGATCGGCCCGAAGCTGATCGACCCGCCGGGCGAATGCCGGTCAAATCACGAGGTGCTCTGCGCGCTGGCGCATCGCCTCGGGGCGAAGCATCGCGGTTTCGAAATAACCGCGTGGGAGATCATCGACGCCACGCTGCGCGCCTCCGGCTGGCCCGATGCGGCGACGGTGCTGGAGCGGCGTTGGGTTGATGCGCAGGTGCCGTTCGCCGAGCAGCATTTCCTGGATGGCTTCCCGCACCAGGGCGGGCGGTTCCGCTTCGCGCCCGATTGGGCGAGCATCGGCCCGCACCATGCCGGAATGCCGCGCTTGCCGGACCATTTCGCGATCATCGACGAGGCGGGCGGCGCGTATCCATTCCGGCTGATGACCTCGCCCGCGCGCCGCTTCCTCAACACGAGCTTCACCGAGATGCCAAGCTCGCGCCGCATGGAGGGCCGCCCGGCGGCGCTGGTGCATCCGGACGATGCCGCGCGCCTCGGCCTGACCGAAGGCGGCAAGGTCCGGCTCGGCAACGCGCGCGGCGAGGTGGTGGTGCATGTGCGCATCCTGGACGGCGCCCAGCCCGGCGTCGTCGTGGTGGAGAGCATTTGGCCGAGCGAGTGCTACGAGGGCGGAATCGGCATCAACGCGCTCACCAGCGACGATCCGGCCCCACCGATGGGCGGAGCTGTGTTCCATGATACGGCGGTGTGGATGCGCGCCGAGGCTGGAGTGATGCCGCTCGCTGCCGAATGAAACCATTCTCCCTCTCCGCCCCTCGGGGCGGAGAGGGCCGGGGTGAGGTGGGGACAAGCCGGAAAGTGCCAGGACGAAGCACCCTCACCCCGTCAACACCGCCTCCACCCCGGCCGCGATGGCGAATAGCCGCGCGTCGCCCATCGTCTCGCCCATCAGCATCAGCCCGGCCGGAGGCTCGCCGGGGCGGTGGCAGGGCAGGCTGATCGCGCAGCGGTCGAGGAAGTTGCCGAGCGCTGTGTTGCGCAGCGAGAGCATATTCAGGCGGTTGTAGTCCTGATCGTCGGCGAGATCGGCGATTCGCGGTGGCGGGATCGAGCTGGTTAGCATCAGCACCGCGTCAAACCCGGCCGTGCTGGCGTCGAAGCGAGCGATCAGCCGCGCGCGGGCGGCGCGCAGGCCGATGTAATCGGCCGTGCCGATCCGCTCTCCGCGCAGGATGCGCGCGCGAACGCGGGGATCGTATAGCGCGCGCTTGTCCGACAGCATCGGGCGGTGCCAGGCGAACGCCTCCGCGGCGGAAAGGCCGCCCGCGGCATTGAGGATCTGGCTTTCCTCGAATTCCGCGAAGCGTGTCCGAACGATACGCGCGCCTGCCTTGGACAGCGTTGCCAAGGTTTGGTCGAACACGGCGGCAACGTCGGGATCGAGGCCGTCGAGGACAACGTTTTCGGCCAACGCCAGTCTCAGCCCCGCAACCGGGATCGGCGCAACCGGCATGGGCGGATTGCCGGCCAGCACGGCATCGACGAGGGCGCAGCACGAGACGGACCGCGCCAGCGGCCCCACCGAATCCAGGCTGGGCGCGAGCGGCAGCACGCCCTCGATCGGCACCCGCCGCGCGGTGGGCTTGTAGCCGACCACCCCGCAATACGCGGCCGGGATGCGGCACGAGCCGCCGGTGTCGGTGCCGATCGCCGCGAGCGCCATGCCGTCGGCGACTGAGACGGCGGCCCCCGACGAGCTGCCGCCCGGAATGCGTCGGCTGGCCCGGTCCCAGGGGCTGAGCGGCGTGCCGTAATGCGGGTTGAGGCCGAGCCCGGAATAGGCGAACTCCGTCATGTTGGTCCGCCCCACCGGCACGAACCCAGCCGCCAGCAGCCGCGCCACGACGGGGGCATGGGCCGCCGCGGGCGGGGCCTCGGCTAGGATGCGCGAGCCCGCCGGGGTCGGCTCGCCCGCCACGTCCAGCAGATCCTTGAGGCTGATCGGGATGCCCGCGTACGGGCCGGGCGCCCGGTTGACTCGCCGCAACTGGTCCATGGCGTCGGCGGAGGCGCGCGCTTGCTCCGCATAGACCTTCACGAAGGCGCGCGCCCCCTCGCCGTCCGGATCGGCGATCCGGGCGAGGCACGTTTCCACCAGCGCGCGGCTGCTCGTGCGCCCGTCGGCCAGGGCCTGGGCATGGTCGGCGATGGTCCGCATGATGGCCTCCCTCAAGGCAAAGGAGCATGACGATGAGCGACCGTCCCGCCAAGCCGGTGCTGATCACCGGCGCTTCCGGCAACCTCGGCCGCCAGCTCGCACGCGGGCTGGGTGAAGGCTGGACGCTCCATCTGACCGATATCGCGCCCTTCCCCGACCCGCTTCCGTCCGCGGCCACCTTCACGCGCGCCGACCTCGACGACGGCGTGGCGATCCTGCGGCTCGCGGAGGGGTGCGGGGCGATCGTGCATCTCGGCGGGGTATCGAGCGAGCATCCGTTCGAGGAGGTGCTCGGCCCCAACATCAGGGGCCTGTTCCACATCTATGAGGCGGCGCGGCGGGAGCGGGCGCGGGTGATCTTCGCCTCGTCCAACCACGCCTTCGGCTTTTACGAACGCGCGCAGACGATCGGCGCCGACGCCGCGTTCCTGCCGGACGGCTATTACGGCTTGTCGAAGGCGTATGGCGAGCTCATGGGCCGGATGTACTGGTTCAAGCACGGAGTCGAAAGCGTGGCGCTGCGCATCGGCTCCTGCTTCCCCGAGCCGGTGAACGCGCGGATGCTGGCAAGCTGGCTCTCGTATCCGGACTTCGTGCGCCTCGTGGCGCGCTGCGTCCTGGCCGAGCGCGTCGGATGCAGCGCGATCTGGGGCGCGTCCGCCAACCAGGCGATGACCTGGTGGCGCGACGACGCCCGCGCGGTGATCGGCTGGACGCCCCAGGACAGCGCCGACCCGTTCGCCGCCCAGCTCGCCGGGAAGGTGTCCGGCAACTCGGTGGAGGAGCGCTACATGGGCGGCTCCTATCCCGCCGAGGGCTACACGCGGGATAAGCCGGCGCCGCGTTGGTAGTGGACGGGCTTGGCACGTTGACCGGGAAGCGGCGAAAGCGCACGGTTCCAGCCAAATCCAAGCGGCCTTAAGCATGAACGATCAGTGGCAGTACCAGGTGCGAATCCACCTCCCCGGCGAACTTGCGGAAATCGCGCGGCGCGATCCGGGCAGCCCCGCGCTCGGGCCGCTGCCAGCTATTCTCGCGAAACACGCCGCGATCATGAAAAGCCAATTCGACGCCTTCGCGGATTACGTCGCCGAAGCGGAAAGGCACGGGACGAGCAGCTATCCGCTCTACGCATGGACGAAGGCAACAATCGAGAACCCTGAGAAAAAAGCCAAGTACACCAAATCATTTACGCTGTACGTGAATGGCGCGGAGGTGTACGCCAGGGAAGAGGCGGACGCCCTCGAAGCGGATTTGCGGCCGCTCGTGCAAAGCAGGTTAGTAGAACGAATATCTAAGCATGACACCAATCCGGCGAACAACCCGCAGCCGCCGGAACGGTACCGATAGCGTAGGCCCTACTTTCCAGGACCGCCCGCCCGTGGGGCGCGAGAGACGCCCGGCCCCTGGCCTTCCCTCTCCGCCCCGCCTAACGTCGGCCATCGCATCAGCACCCAGGGGGAAAGCATGGCGGGCATGTTGGATGGCAAGGTCGCGGTCGTCACCGGCTCGGGCGGCGGCATCGGGCGCGAGATCGCGGTCATGTTGGCGGGCGAAGGGGCCAAGATCATCATCAACGACGTGGGCGCCTCCCTCTCGGGCGAAGGGCAATCCGCGACCCCGGCCGAGCAAACCAAGCAGATCATCGAGCAGCGCGGCGGACAGGCCGAGATCAACACCGATTCCGTCGCCGAGTGGAATTCGGCGCGGAAGATCATCCAGTCCGCGCTCGACCATTTCGGCCGCATCGACGTCGTGGTGAACAACGCTGGCATCCTGCGCGACGTGATCTTCCACAAGATGTCGCCCGAGGACTGGAACGCGGTGATCAATGTGCATCTGAACGGCAGCTTCTACACCAGCCGCGCCGCCGCCGAGCATTTCCGCAAGCAGGAGAGCGGGGCGTTCGTGCACATGTCCAGCACCTCCGGGCTGATCGGCAACTTCGGGCAGGCGAACTACGCCGCCGCCAAGCTCGGCGTCACCGCGCTCTCGAAATCGATCGCGCTCGACATGAAGCGGTACAACGTCCGGTCGAACTGCATCGCGCCCTTCGCCTGGAGCCGCATGACCAGCTCGATCCCGGCCGGCACGCCCGAGCAGCAAGCGCGGGTTGAGAAGATCAAACAGATGACGCCGGACAAGAACGCGCCGATGGCGGTGTTCCTCGCCTCCGACGCCGCCAAGGACGTGACCGGCCAGGTGTTCGGCACCCGGATGAACGAGGTGATCCTGTTCAGCTCGCCCCGTCCGATCCGCTACGTCCACCGCGCCGAGGGCTGGACCCCGGAGACGATCGCCGAGCACGCGATCCCGGCCCTCAAGGCGTCGTTCATGCCGCTCGACCGGTCGGGCGAGGTGTTTTCGTGGGATCCGCTGTGAGCGGGCGGTAGACTCTCTCCTACTCCGCCGCGGCGCGCAGGGCGGCGCCGGCGGCGAGCGGACAGAGCGGCAGGGCGGCGGCGAGCAGCGCGGCCAGCAGCAGCAGACTCGGACGCGGGCTGATCCCC
>DATFDN010000126.1:0-4969 GCA_035252035.1 Acetobacteraceae bacterium
GCAGCCTGCGCTTCGCCGTGCTGCCGGACGACGAAGACCCCGACACGCTGCTCCGCCGCCAGGGGGCGGGCGCGATGCGCGCGGTGCTCGGCGCTGCCCGGTCAATGGCCGAGATGCTGTTCGATCTGTTGCGCGAGGCCACCGGGGATCGCGGCCCCGAGCAGCGCGCGGCGCTGCGCGCCCGGATCGAGGCGGCCGTCAAGCAAATTCCTGATCGGGCCTTGGCGGCCGAGTACGGCAAGGCGATGCGCGACCGGCTTTACGCGCCCCGAGGCACGCACGCCCCGCTCCCCATCGCCGCCCGCCCAGAGATTTCCGAGGACTCGACACGCGCCGAGCGGGGGCGCATCCTGGTGGCGGTGCTGCTGGCGCACCCGGCGCTGCTGCGCGACGTGGAGCACGCCTTCGCCGACATCGATCTGCCAGCCTCCTGCGACCGGCTGCGAAAGGAGCTGCTGGCGTGGGCTGAGCGCGCCGATACGCTTGACTCGCGCACGCTCGAAGACCACCTCACAATTTCCGGATTGTTGGCTGATGCTGGGCGGATCAGGGAACCGTTGCCCGATTTCGCCCAGGCTGACGCAATGCCGAGGGGCGTCGAGGCTGGATGGTGGCACATCTTCGGGCTGATGAATTTCGGCCGGCTCCGGGAGGAGTTGATCGCGGCGCAGCGCGCGGCCGCCGAAAACCTTAACGAGGACACCCAGCGCCGGCTTGTTGCGTTACGAGAGGCATTGGACCGGGTGACGGCGGAGCCCGAGGAGCCGGTCGCCTGAAGCCGCACCACACACGAAATACCTGGATTGGAGTGGGTTGAGAATGGCGACGAAGCCGAATGTGAGTGCCGAGGCCGCGACCGTCGAGCCGGACGTGGACACGACCCTGCTCGATGTGCAGTCCGCCGCCGTCAAGCGGCTGATCGCGAAGAGCAAGGAGCGGGGCTACATCACCTTCGACGAGCTGAACGCGATTCTTCCCCCGGAGCAGAACAGCTCCGAGCAGATCGAGGACGTGATGGCCAATCTCAACGAGATGGGCATTCAGGTCGTCGAGAACGAGGAGGCCGAGGAGGGCGACGGGGCGGCGCAAAAGATCGAGAAGACCGAGGCCGACGCCGACGCCGAGGAGCCTGCCGGCAATGTCGATGAGGAGAGCCTGGGCCGGACCGACGATCCGGTGCGCATGTACCTGCGTGAGATGGGCTCGGTCGAGCTGCTCTCCCGCGAGGGCGAGATCGCGATTGCCAAGCGCATCGAGGCCGGCCGGGACATGATGATCGGGGGCTTGTGCGAAAGCCCCCTGACCTTCCGCGCCATCGTCACCTGGCATGACCAGCTCAAGGCCGGACGGATGTTGCTGCGCGATATCATCGACCTGGAGGCGACCCAGGGCGGCGGCGCCGGCGAGGCGGACAGCGCCGCGGAGCGCGGCGACGTTCTCGACGAGGCCGGGTCCGAGGAGGAGCCGGACGAGGAGGGCGAGGGGCCGGGCCTGTCGCTTTCCGCGCTTGAGGAGAAGCTTAAGCCCGAGGTGCTGGAGACGTTCGAGGAGATCGAGGGTCTCTACAAGAAGCTGCAAAAGATGCAGTCCCGCCGGCTGGAGATGATGGCCAGCGGCGAGGAGGTGAACCTCCGCGCCGAGAAGACCTATGAGAAGGCGCGCGAGGAGCTGGTCGAGAAGGTCGCGCTGGTGCGGCTGCACAACAACCGCATCGAGGAGCTGGTCATGCAGCTCAAGCAGCTCAACCAGCGCCTGACGGGGCTGGAGGGGCAGCTTTTGCGGCTGGCCGAGTCGGTGAAGGTGCCGCGCGAGGAATTCCTGAACCAGTACCGCGGCCGGGAGCTGGACCCGAACTGGCTGGAGCGGGTGAGCAAGCTGCCAGCGAAGGGATGGAAGGTCTTCGCGACCAAGGATCCCGCCCAGATCGCCGAAATTCGGGCGCAAATCGCCGCCGTTGCCAACGATGCCGGGCTGCCGATCAGCGAGTTCCGCCGCGTGTTCATGACCGTGAGCCGCGGCGAGCGGGATTCGGCGCGCGCCAAGAAGGAGATGATCGAGGCGAACCTGCGCCTCGTGATCTCGATTGCCAAGAAATACACCAATCGCGGCCTGCAATTCCTGGATTTGATTCAGGAGGGCAATATCGGGCTGATGAAGGCGGTCGATAAGTTCGAGTACCGGCGCGGCTACAAGTTCAGCACCTACGCGACGTGGTGGATCAGGCAGGCGATCACGCGCTCGATCGCCGATCAGGCGCGCACCATTCGCATCCCGGTCCACATGATCGAGACCATCAACAAGCTGGTGCGCACCTCGCGGCAGATGCTGCACGAGATCGGCCGCGAGCCGGCGCCCGAGGAGCTGGCCGAGAAGCTTGGGATGCCGCTTGAGAAGGTGCGCAAGGTGCTGAAGATCGCCAAGGAGCCGATCAGCCTGGAGACGCCGATCGGCGACGAGGAGGACAGCCATCTCGGCGACTTCATCCAAGACCCGGCGGCGGTGATCCCGCTCGACGCCGCAATCCAGGCCAATCTGCGCGAGGCGACCACGCGGGTTCTGTCGAGCCTGACGCCGCGTGAGGAGCGCGTGTTGCGGATGCGCTTCGGCATCGGCATGAACACCGACCACACGCTGGAAGAGGTCGGCCAGCAGTTCAACGTGACGCGCGAGCGCATCCGCCAGATCGAGGCCAAGGCGCTGCGCAAGCTCAAGCACCCCAGCCGGAGCCGGAAGTTGCGCAGTTTCCTCGATGACTAGGCGGGGAGGGAGCGGCGATGGAGCCGGTGACGCGCGTCGCGGTGACGGTCACGTTCCTGCGGATGGACCGCGCCCCGACTGACGCAAGCCCTTCCCTGCCCACCGCCTGCCAGGTTGTTCGCGCGAGCGCCTGCACCGTCGGGTTCTATCGCTACCTCTATGACACGGTGGGCGCCGCGCATGTCTGGTGGCTGCGGCGCACGCTGTCCGACAACGATCTCGCCGCGCTGCTGCGCGATCCGCTGATCGGCATTCATGTGCTCTACAGCGAGGGCGAGCCGGCTGGCTTCTTCGAGCTCGACGCCCGGCCTTGGCCGGCCGTGAACCTCAGCTATTTCGGCTTGCTGCCGCACGCGATCGGCCGTGGCTTCGGCTATCCCTTGCTGCGCCACGCCATTGATACCGTGTGGCGGCAAGGGGCGCGGGGCATGACGGTGAACACCTGCACCGCCGACCACCCGCGCGCGCTGCCCACCTACCTGCGGGCGGGCTTCCGCCCGCTGCGGCAGGTCCGCGAGATATGGGACGTGCCGGTGCGGTTGGGGATGAAGATCCCGAAGCACTTGCTGGCGTGAGGGGGTGAGGCCGCTCCCTCTCCGCCCCTTTGGGGCGGAGAGGGCCGGGGTGAGGTGGGGATTCCAGAGACGGTCCTGTGGGGCATCGATACGAAATGGCGCCTCTGACCTCTGCGAAGAGCGTGGCCGGAATCGCGGAGCATGGTGGTCGCGTCACTTGCCCTTGGAGACGAGTGTGGAATCGGAATGTCCGCGCTATTGCAGCACCTGCACCGAGCGCTGATGTTTCCCCCACCTCACCCCGACCCTCTCCGCCCCCGAGGGCGGAGAGGGAGTTGAACCTCATCGCCAGAAGGCGATGCGTCGGATCGCAATTCAATCCAATCCGGACATGCTTTAGGTTCCCACGACAAGCATGAACGAACGGCCGCTCGGATCAGTCCCGAACGCGGTCGCCAGGGACGATCCCAGTTCAGACGAGTTGTGGCCGGCGAAAGTGATAAAGGCGGCACCGCCGTTCTGGTAGGTCTCCAGCGTCAGCCCGCTATATCCGGTCACGCCCAAGTTGTTTGCGGCGTTGGCGGCCACGTCCTGCGGAGTGATGCCGTAAATCGCCGCGAAGTCGCCAGCGTGGAAATTCGCGATCGTGTTCCACGACACCGGGTTCTTGGATACATCGAGGAAGAATGCGTCCGTCCCCGATCCCCCGATCTCGAAGTTTACGGCGCCGCCCGTGTCGTCAAGGACATTGTTGCCGCCAGCCTGGGCGGCGAGGATGTCATTCCCGGTGCCGCTCACAATGAAGGCATTCGGCACGTTGGCGGTGATGTTCAGACTGTCGGGGGTGATATTCGTGTAGACGGAACCTCCGGCTGTCCATGTCTGTCCAGTGAGCGTGTCTTGGACCGTAAAACTTGGGCCGGGAAGATCGTTTGTTGCCGGGCTGTTGCCCGAAGGTGGAGCGGCGGACACGGGCGGTGGAGAGGGGGTGTTCGGTGAGAAGCTGGGAATTTGGTATCGCAAAAACCAGTCGATCAACGTCCCGTAAACGCTCCCCTCTCCGTCATGAGTGAAGGTTCCCGTGTAGGCTCCGACCAGTGGCCCGGAGGCCATCGTGATTGCCATCGTACTTTCGCCGATTCGTGACAGGTCCGCAAATTTATCGATACGCCACTTGAATAAGGATTAACGGGAGGCCTTTCCGCTACCGGACCAACAACCTCCGCCATTGCCCTTCGCGTCCGGCGCGCGCACCCTGCGGCAACACTCAGCATCCCGGAGCCCCAACGCATGAACGGCGCCGAATCACTCGTCCACACGCTGCTCGGCTGCGGCGTCGATACCTGCTTTTCCAATCCCGGAACCTCGGAGATGCACTTTGTCGCGGCGCTCGATCGCATCCCTGGGATGCGCTGCGTGCTCGGCCTGTTCGAGGGCGTGGTGACGGGGGCGGCGGACGGGTACGCGCGGATGGCGGGCAAGCCGGCAGCGACCTTGCTGCATTGCGGGCCGGGCTTGGCCAACGGGCTGGCGAACCTGCACAACGCGCGCCGCGCCTCCACGCCGATCGTGAACATCACGGGCGACCAGGCCACCTATCATCGCCCGCTGGACGCGCCGCTGACCGCCGACACCGAGGGCTGGGCGCGCGGCGTGTCGGGCTGGGTGCGGACGGCGGCCTCGGCGGAAACCGTGGG
>DATFDN010000127.1:0-11749 GCA_035252035.1 Acetobacteraceae bacterium
GTCCCGGCCTGACCGCCTCGCTCGCCTTGGCCGATTACGTCGTGGAGGTGAGCCGGACCGGGTAGCGCCTCAATTCTTGACGCGCCCCAATCCAAGCCGGAACAGCGGATGCCACCGCACCGTCACCTCTTCCGCCCGCAAGCCGGCGACGGCGGCAAGCGCGCGCAGCTCGGAGGGGCGGAAGCTGCGTGCGATGGACACGCGCCCGTCCCAGCGCACCAGCTCGTGCCAGCGCGCCGCCGTCGCGAGAATGGGAAAGCCGAGATAGGCAAGGGCGTGGCGATGCAAGTCGGAGACGAACCAGCCACGCGCCGCGTGCGCCTCCTGCCAGGCGAGGAAAGACGCCGCCTCTTCGTCGCTTAGATGGTGGAGGAATTGCGAACTCACGATGAAGTCGAACTTGGTCTCCGGGTGGAAGGCGAAGACATCGGCGGTGATGTAGGTGATCGCGTCCTCCGGCGCGGTTGCCGCGCGGGCGGCGCGCGCGCTCCAGGGATGACGGTCGAGCCCGACCAGCCACGCCTGCTTGCCCGCCCGGCGTGCCCAGCGCCGCGCCGCGCGCAGGAAATCCCCGTGGCCGCAGGCGACGTCAAGCAACGAGAAGGCTGGCAGGGCAGCCGCCTGGCGCCTGAGCCAGGCGAGCGTCGCGCGATGGGTGAAGGTGAGCCGGTTGACGCGGGCGAGGTCAGCGAGACAGCGCTGGTAGTCCTCGTACTCGGTCAGTTCCGCATCCATCCGTTCGGGTTGCGTGCTGCGCCGCGCCAGCGCGCGTATGCCCAGGTCAGGCGGCACGGAAGGCGAAGCTCTCGACCGTCAGCCCCGGCCCGAACGCCAGGGCGATTCCCGGTCCCGGCGCGGGCGGACCGGCGAGGATGCGGCCCAGCACGAACATCAGTGTCGCCGAGGACATGTTGCCGAAGTCGCGCAGCACCGCGCGGGAATGGCGCAGCGCCTCGGGACCAAGCCCGAAGCCCTCCTGGACCGCGTCGAGAATCGTCCGTCCGCCGCCGTGGACGGCCCAATGCGCGGGCTCCACAACGTCCAGTGCGCGCAGCAGCGCCGTTCCCTTGGTCCGGATCAAGCCGCGGATCTGGTTGGGCACTTGGCCCGAGAGGTGCATCTCGAAGCCGCTGTCGCCGATGTCCCAGGTGATCAGCCCCTCCGTGTCGGGAGCGACTTCGGTGCGGAACGCCCCAAGCGCCAATCCCTCCGGATCGGCCGTCACCAGGGCGGCGCTCGCCCCGTCGCCGAACAGCAGGAAGCTGAGCATCCGCGCCAGCTCCCATTGCTCCTGCAAGTGCAGGCTGCAAAGCTCAATGTTGACCACCAGCACGCGCGCGCCTGGCTCGGAGCGGACGATGTGGCGGGCGAGCCGCAGCGCGTTCACCGCCGCAAAGCAGCCCATGAAGCCGACCATGGTGCGCTCGATGGCCTGCGCGAGCCCGGCCGCGCGCATCAGGCGATAATCCAGCCCCGGCGCGGCGAAGCCAGTGCAGCTTGCGACAACCAGATGCGTGATCCGCGCGCGCTCCCCAGGACCGAGATCGAGGCGATCCACCGCCTCTTGCGCCAGATCGAGCGCCGGCGCCTGGAACCGCGCCATACGCTGGGCCGTGGAGGGGAATGCCCCGCGCCGGTAAAATCCTTCGGCATCGAGCGCCTCGGCGCGCGGCATCGGGCCAGGTGCGAAGATCGCGTAACGGTGCGCGATGCCCGCCATCCCCGCCATCCGGTCAAACAGGGTACGGCTGTGCTCGTCGGGGAGCAGGGTGCGGCCGAACGCCACGAACTCCGGGTGCATGTCGTGTTTCGGGACGGCGGTGCCGATCCGATTGATCCATGCCTCTGTCACGCCTGCCTGCACGCTCATGTCTCTGGAAAGCTGCGGCCCCCCGCCTCGGTTTCACCCTGATCCAGTCTTGAAGGGAGTGACAGTCAAATCTTGCGATCCAGGGTGCGTTACGATAGATCAACAATCCTTCCGAGCCGTTGGCTTGTGAAAGGTAGGGCGGGATAGCGCAGCGTATCCCGCCGCCGGCCCGCACGGCTGCCGGAGGCGGACGCGCCGCGCCTCTCCGCCTCACTAATATGTATCCAATGAAATCACCTCCGAAGGTTCATCGCGCCGCTGGGGGAGGGGCTTGTCAGGGTAGACGATCCGTTCAACCGGGCATTGCCAGCATCGGCATCGCCGGGGCCGGTGCTTGCGCCAACGCGGCCGCGGCAGATGTCGGCGGGGAATAGGTGAATCCCGGCTGAAGCGCCGCGATCTGCCGCAAGTCGTTCAGCAGGGTCGCGTTGCCTGTGCCAGCGGCGGTGTTGAGCAGGCTCGTCAGGCCCTGGTCGATCGCGGGTGCGGCCGACGAGGCGCCGGGCGTTGACTGCTCAAGGGTCAGCGCGCTCGCGAGATGGCCTGCAAGCGTCGGAATGCCCGTGGAGGCATATGCCTTGATGGCCGTATCCTGACCGAACTGCGCTTCCTGGATGAAGGCGGTGAGCGATTGCGTGTGAGCAATGGCCTGACCCGCGACATAGGCCGCGAAGAATGGACCATCGGTCAGCGGCCGCAACTGCGCGAGCAATTGCTGATTGGCTTGGTCGAGCCCGCTCGGAAGCGACAATCCCTCCTGGCTGGCCAGGGTCTGCAACGACGCTTCCGCGCCGGAGTGATCGGCGATCATCCAGTTCGCGAACTGGGTTGCCGCCGCATTGCCCGTCTGCGCGGTGGCGAGCCCGCTCTGCGCCACCTCCGCCATGTTCGCCACGGCGGCGGTTTGCACAAAGGCGGCGTCTTGCGCGTTCGGCGTGCCGATCGCGCCGCCGCTCGCCGGCAGGGGCGTCGGCGGCGTGACCGTATCGACCGGCAGGGTGATGCCGGTGGTCGCGGCGACCAACTGCTCGGATGACGCGAGGTGCGCTTGCAGGGTCGGAATCAGTTGCTTCGCGAACGCGACTACGGCCGCGTTCTCGCCGCTGCTCGCCTCCTGCTGGAACAGCGCCAGGGTTCTCTGGTGGTCCGAGACGCTGCCCACCGCGTAGTTCGCGTCGAAGGCCGCCCCGCTGAGCGCGGCGAGGTTGTTGAACTCCGTGGTTTGCGAGGACGTGAAGGAGCTGGGCAGCGTCACGCCAAGCGCCTGGGCCAGGAGGGCAAGGGTCGGGCCTGCGCCGCCGTGGTCAACAATCATCCAGCTCGCGAACTGGGTCGTTGCCGGATTGACCGCCTTCGTCTGGGCCAGGGTTCCCTCAACGATCTCTAAGGCGTTCGACTGGGAGGCTTGCTGGAGGAACGCGACGTCCTGCGCATTCGTGCCGGCCGGCAGGGGGGTAGGCACCAGCACCGCCGGCGACGAGATCGGTTGGTAGGACATGATCCCTCCTAGGGTCGAGGAATCCGATAACGAACGGCGCCGGAGAGCCGGTGTCCAGAAAACGGTAATTTGAAGGCAACGCCTGCGCTGGTCTCAAAACAGCTACGGAAGCACCTTGCCGGGATTCAGAATCCCGCGCGGATCGAGCGCCGCCTTGATCCTGCGCATCAGATCGAGCTCCGTCCCGCCGCGCCACTCGGGCATCATGTACGGCTTCAACCGCCCGACCCCATGCTCGGCCGAGAAGCTGCCATCGAAGGCGCGGACCACTTCGTTCACCGTGTCCATGATCGCGTGGTCCTGGGCCATGAACCAGGCGGGATCGGCGCCCTCGGGCTGCTCCAGGTTGAAGTGGATGTTGCCGTCGCCGAGATGGCCGAAGGGCACGGCGCGGATGCCGGGCATCAACCGTTCGCAGGCCTCGGTGGCGGCGCGGATGAAGGCCGGGACTTTGGAGACCGGCACGGAGACATCGTTCTTGACCGAGGCGCCCTCGCGCTTCTGGGCTTCCGAGTGTTCCTCGCGCAGCCGCCAGATGGCGGCGCGCTGGGCCTCGCTCTCGGCGAGAGCGGCGTCGGCGATGACATCCTCGCGCAACGCTTGCTCCAGCACCTCTTCGAGCAGGGCGCGCAGGCCGCTATTGACACGGGGGGTGGCCAATTCGATCAGCGCGTACTGCGCGGCAGGCGCGGACAGCGGCAGACTCGCGCCAGGGATATGCTTGAGCACGAAGGCCACCCCGGTCCCGGACATGTACTCGAAGGCGTGGACCGCGCCGGGGTCGTGCGCCTGCAAGCGCGTCAGCAGGTCCAGGGCCGCTTCGGGCGAGGGCAGGGCGCAGAGCGCCACCGCCGTCTCGCGCGGGCGGGGCGCGAGCTTCAGCACGGCGGCGGTTATGACGCCGAGCGTGCCTTCGGAGCCGACGAACAACTGGCGCAGGCAATAGCCGGTGTTGTCCTTGCGCAGCCGGCGCAGGCCGTTCCACACCGCGCCCTCGGCCGTCACCACCTCCAGCCCGAGCACCAGGTCGCGGGCGTTGCCGTAGCGCAGCGTGTTGTTGCCGCCGGCATTGGTGGCGAGAATGCCGCCGATCTGCGCGGTTCCCTCCGATGAGATCGACAGCGGCAGCAGGCAATCGGCCTCCTCCGCCGCCATCTGCGCCGCTTTCAGCGTGACGCCGGCCTCCACGGTCAGGCTCAGGTCGGCCGGGTCGAGGGCGCGGACGCGGCTGAGCCGGGCAAGGCTCAGCACGATCTCGCTCCCGTCCTCGGACGGCGTGGCGCCTCCCACCATCGAGGTGTTGCCGCCCTGTGGGACGACCGGGGTGCCCGTCTCCGCGCAGAGGCGCAGCACCGCGGCGGTCTCTTCCGTGTTCGCCGGACGCGCCACGGCCGGGGTGCGCCCGCGATAGAGGCGGCGCCAATCCTCGACATAGGCGGCGGTGTCGGTTTCTTCGGTGAGCAGCCCGCGCGGGCCGAGCACGGCGCGCAGGCGTTCGATCAGGGTGTCTTCCATGATGGTATCAGGCATTCTAGCCTCCAATGGCGCAGACTATGCCGCGCCACTCGCCACGCAAGCCGCTGATCGCCGTCGCGTGATGCGCAGCCAGCGCATTGGGGTGATAAAGCGGTCTCAGACTGACCGTGCAGGCGCGGTGTTTCACCCCTCCCGCAAGGGGAGGGGACGAGGTGGGCGACTCCTCCTCCCCTTGCGGGAGGGGGCCGGGGGGAGGGGTTACGCGCCTGGTTCCGGCCAGCCTGAGACCGCTCCAACCCGGCCCGACACACGGGGAGCACCATCCCATGCCTCTCTCGCCTGATACCCTAAGCCAGCTCGACGCCTTTGTCCGGGCCGCCGATTTCCTCGGGGCGGCGCAAATTTACCTGCGGGACAACACGCGCCTGCGCGAGCCGCTCCGGCCCGATGACATCAAGCCCCGCCTCCTCGGCCACTGGGGCACCCAGCCCGGCCTGAACCTGATCTACGCCCATCTTTCGCGCCTGATCCGCGACACCGGGCAAAGTGCGATGCTGATGGTCGGACCCGGCCATGGGGCGCCGGCCATCCTGGGCTGCCTATGGCTCGAAGGCACGCTGGGCGACACCTACCCCGCCTACCGGCGTGATGGGCAAGGCATGGCCCGGCTGATCCATGACTTCTCCTGGCCGGGCGGGTTCCCAAGCCACCTGACCGCCATGACGCCGGGAGCGATCCATGAGGGGGGCGAGCTTGGCTATTCCCTGGTCCACGCCTTCGGGGCCGCCCTCGACAACCCCGACCTGCTCGTGGCGTGCGTCGTGGGGGACGGCGAAGCGGAAACCGGACCCCTCGCGGCGTCCTGGCACTCCCCCAAGTTCATCGATCCGGCGCGCGACGGGGCGGTGCTGCCCATCTTGCATTTGAACGGCGTGAAGCTGTCCGGCCCGACCCTGTTCGCCCGCATGACGACCGAGGAACTGGCCGCGTTCTTCAAGGGGTGCGGCTACGTCATGCGCGAGGTCGCGGGCGAATACCCGCACATGCTCCACGAACCCCTGGCGGATGCGCTGGACTGGGCGCGATCCGAGATCCGCGCCATCCAGGCGCGCGCCCGCGCGGATACCGCGCCAGCCTACAATGGCTGGCCGGTGATCGTGCTGCGCACGCCGAAGGGCATGACCGGGCCGCGCACGCTGGACGGCGAGCCGGTCGTCGGCACCTTCCGCAGCCATCAGGTGCCGATCATGGACCCGCGCACCAATCCCGCCCATCTGCGCGAGTTGCAGGAATGGCTCCGCTCCTACAAGCCCGACGAGCTATTCGATGGCGAGGGGCGGCCGGTCCCCACGATCACCAAGCTCCTGCCGCCGCCCGAGCGGACGCTTGGGCGCAGCCCGCACGCCAATGGAGGCGTTCTGCGCCGGCCACTCACCCTGCCGGATTGGCGGTCGCACGCCGTCCGGCTGGAGGCGCCGGGGGCGGCGCAGGCCGAGAACACCTCGGTGCTGGGCACCTGGCTGCGCGACGTGTTCCGCGCCAACGAGGTGGACCGCGACTTCCGCCTGTTCTGTCCCGACGAGACCAACTCCAACCACCTCGGCGCGGTGTTCGAGGCGACATCGCGGGCCTGGAATCTCCCGCTCGCGCGCACCGATGTGGCGTTGGCGCGGGATGGGCGGGTGATGGAGATCCTATCCGAGCACTGCTGCGAGGGATGGCTGGAGGGATACCTGCTGTCCGGCCGCCACGGCATCCTGGCCTGCTACGAGGCGTTCATCGGCATCATCGACACCATGATGGGTCAATATGCCAAGTGGCAGAAGATGGCCGCCGACCTGCCGTGGCGGAAACCGGTTGCGTCCCTCAATTACCTGCTGACCAGCCATGTCTGGGAGCAGGACCACAATGGCTACAGCCATCAGGGTCCGACCTTCATCAACACGATGCTGATGAAGAAGGCCTCGGAGATCCGCGTCTACCTGCCCCCCGATGCCAACTGCCTGCTTGCGGTGAGCGAGCACTGTCTGCGCGGCGAGGGGCTGATCAACCTCATCGTCGCGTCAAAAAAGCCACAATGGCAATGGCTTAGTCCCGAGGCGGCGCGGGCGCACTGCGCGCGCGGGGCCTCGGTGTGGGAGTGGGCGTCCTGCGCTGGCGAGCCCGACGTGGTGCTGGCCGCGGCCGGGGACGTGCCGACGCGCGAGACCCTGGCGGCGGCCTGGCTGCTCCGCCGGGAGCTGCCCGAGCTGAGAGCGCGGGTGGTGAACGTGGTCGATCTCCTGACCTTGGAGTCAGCCGGGGATCACCCGCACGGCATGGACGAGGCGAGCTTCGCCGCGCTGTTCACCGAGGCGGCGCCCGTGGTGTTCGCCTTCCACGGCTACCCGCTGCTGATTCACGAACTGATCTACCGCCGCCCCGATCCCGGCCGCTTTCATGTGAAAGGGTATGGGGAGGAGGGCACCACGACGACACCATTCGACATGCTGGTGGTGAACGGCATCAGCCGCTATCACATCGCGATCGAGGCCTTGCATCGGGCGAGCCGATTGCGCGCGGACGCGGGGGATGTGATCCGCAGGCTGGAGGCGGTGCTTGTTGAGCACAAGGCGTATATCGTCGCGCATGGCGAGGACATGCCGGAGGTCGTGAACTGGCGGTGGGGTGGTTAAGGGGCGGGGCAAGGCGTTCGCATGGGGCTTTGAAAGCTCTGCCTGCCGTACGCGAGCATGATAAAGGAGTCGTGACGTGAGGCGAACGCGGATGTGATCCAAGACCCGTTGACTGCCGGCAGCGACTCGAAGCTGTTAGTTTGGCAAGATCGAACGATGACTTCCGGACCGGACTCTGCATCACTTGACGGCCGGCGCGTGCTGCTGGTCGAGGACGAGACGTTGGTGGCCTTTCTCTTCCAGGACGTACTGGAAGAGGAGGGCTGTGTCGTGATCGGCCCCGCCGCCTCCCTTCGAGAAGCACTGGAGTTGGTCGAGGCCGACCCGATGCCGGATGCGGCGGTCGTGGATCTGAACCTGCGTGGCGAGTTGTCCTGGCCTGCGATCGAGGTGCTGGCGCGTCGCGGCGTGCCGTTCGTGATCACCTCCGGCTATGTCGGCCTGGACCCTGGGCGGGAGGCGGCCGCCGTGGCGGTGATCGCCAAGCCGGTCTCGGCGGAGCGTTTGGTGGAAGCGGTGACTCGCGCCGTCTCCCAAGGAGATGACGCGCCGTCCGGCTAGCAGCTCTCAGGACCGGACCGCTCCGCGCGGCGGCTCCGGAAGCAGCCGCAGCACTGCCCGCGCCCCAGCTCCGCTGGCGTCGCGTCCTATCTCCAGCATCGCTCCGGCCTCGGCGGCCATCTGCTGCATGAGCGACCAGCCCATGCCGTCGTCGGCCGAGGCTGGGTCGAAGCCCCGCCCGTTGTCCGCCACGACCAGCTCCGCCGCGTCGTCCGGTCCCGCGGGCGCGAGCGCGACGGTCAACGCCTCCCCGGCTTGCCCATCGAAGCCGTGGGTCAGCGCGCCCAGCATGAGTTCATAGAGAAGCAAGGCTAGCGGCGTCGCGCGCCGCACCGGAAGGGAGAGCGGCCGTCGCAGGTCCAGCCGGAGCGCCACCTGATTGTCGCCGTACACCGCTACGAGTGAGCGGGCCGTGTCCGCCACCAGCGCGCGCATATCCACCGCGTCCAAATCGCCGGCCGCGTAGACGCGCCCCTGCACCTCCGCGAGCGCCAGCAGCCGGTCCTCGACTGCCTTCAGATCCCGCCGGACCGCCTCATTCCGCCCCCGGGCGCGCAGCCGCAGCAGCGCCACCGCGGTCTGGAGATTGTTCTTGACGCGGTGGTGCAGCTCCCGCAGCAGCAGCTCCTTCTGCCGCAGTGCCTCGGCCAGATCCGCCTCTCGTGCGCGCAAGGCCGCGCGCCCTTGGGCGTGGCCGACCACGGCGCGGACGGAGGCGCGGAGGCGGGCGAAATGGCGAGGGCTCTTGACCACGTAATCCTCGAGGCCGGCCTTCATCGCCTCCACCGCGGTCTCCTGGTCGCCGGTGCCGGTGAACATGATGACCGGCAGCTCCGGCCGCAGCGCCTTCACGCGCTTCAGCACCTCGATCCCGTCGGTCCACCGCAGCGCGTAGTCCGTAATGACGAGGTCATAGGCCGAGCCGTCGCCGAACACGGCCTCGAAGCTCTCCCAGCTCAGGCCATCCTCGCGGAAGGTCGCGTTGGGGAAGACGGCCGCGATCTCCCGCTTGACCAGCTCCCGGTCGTCCGGGTTGTCGTCGAGGACCAATACGTGCATCGGCCCGCTCCCTCAGGCTCCGACGGGGTTGGCCGCGCGGTTCAGCCGCAGCCAATAGCCCTCCAGGTTCCGGGCCATTTCCAGCAACGCCGGGGCGCCAACTGGCTTGACCAGATAGGAATTGGCGCCGAGGTCGTAGGCCCGCCGTACGTCCCGCTCCTGGTTGGAGGAGGTGAGGACCACCACGGGCAGGCGCCGCGCCGCCGCGCCTCCGCCGCCGGTGCGCAGCCATTCCAGCACCTCGAAGCCGGAACGGCGCGGCAGCTTCAAGTCCAGCAGCACGAGAATTGGCAGCGACCGGGCGGGATCGCCCAGCCGCGCCACCGCGGCATCGCCGTCCGCGGCGCGCTCAAGCGGGTTGGCGATGCCGGCCCGGCGGAAGGCGCGCGCGATCAGCTCGGCATCGTCCTCCTCGTCCTCGACCAGCAGCACCCAAGGCGTCCAATCCTGTTCCTCGATCACTGCGCCGCCTCCTCGCGCGCCGCCGGAGCCGCTTGGGGCGCTGCCAGCAATTCCACCCAGAAGCGGCTGCCGTTTCCAGGCCCACCGCTTTCCGCTCCCGTCATGCCGCCCAGGCGCTCCGCCCCCTTGCGGACGATGGCGAGGCCGATGCCGCTACCAGGGTAGGTCTCCTGGCCATGCAGCCGCTCGAACACATGGAATATCCTGCCCAGGTGCTCGGGCGCTATCCCAATGCCTTGATCATCCACCCAAAGCCGGACCCGGCCCGTTGGCCGCTCCTCCGCCCAGACCCGGATGCGGGCCAACTCGTCCGGCGGAGTGAACTTGGCGGCGTTGGACAGCAGATTCGCCAGGATCTGTCCCAGGACCACTTGGCTGGCGAGCACCCGTGGCAGCGGGCGCTCCACCGTTACCTCGGCCTGCGCCCCACCGGGAGCGTCCTCGCGCAGCTCGGCCAGCGCGCGGTCCAGAGCGCGTTCCAGGTCCACCGGCGCCAGCTCCACAGCCTCCCGTGTCAGACGGCTATAGGCCAGCAGATCCTGGATCAGTCCTTCCATCCGCGCGGCGGCCGCGACAATGCGGTTGGCGTAGCGCCGCCCCTCCGGACCCAGCCCCTCGGCGTGGTCCTCCACAAGGATTCGGGCAAAGCCTTCCATGGCCCGCAGGGGTGCGCGCAGGTCGTGGCTGATGCTGTAGGCGAAGGCATCCAGCTCGGCCACCACCTCCGAGAGCTGGCGCGTGCGCTCCCCGACGCGCGCTTCGAGATTGGCGGCGAGGTCGCGCAGCGCTGTCTCGGCCCGCTTGCGGTCGGTGATGTCGAGCACCGCGACGGAAACACCTGCCACCTCGCCGTCTTCCCATTCGCGCATGGGATAGTAGCTCGCCAGATAGCTGCGCCGTTCTCCGGGGTGCGCCGCCGTCTCGGTCTCGACCTCGATGGCCGGGATTGGCTCGCCGGTCTCCAACACGCGCTGGAGCAGGAACTCGACACGCTCGGCGACCACGGGGATCGCCTCGCGCGGGGTGCGGCCGATATGTGCCGCGACGGGAAGGCCGTTCATGGCCGCCAGGCGCTCGTTCACCGCGACGAAGCGCATCCCGTGGTCGTGCGCGCTGAGGCCCACGGGGGCGTTGGCATAGATCGCGCGCTGCTCGGCCAAGGTCCGCGCCAGCGCCGCTTCGGCCTCCTTGCGGGCCGAGATATCCACGACGATGGAGATAAAGTGCAGCGGCGCACCGGCCGCGTCTCGCACGAGCGAGACGGTGAGCCCGATCCAGAGCGTCGCGCCGTCCTTGCGGATATAGCGCTTCTCCATGCTGTAGGGGGCAACCTCCCCGGCGAGCAGCCGGCGGACGTTGTCGAGGTCGGCTTCCAGATCGTCGGGGTGGGTGATGTCCTGAAAGGTCCGCGCCAGCAACTCGGCCTCCGTGTAGCCGAGCATGTCGCAGAGGCGGTGATTCACCCGCAGCCAGGCGCCGTCGAGCGCGACATTGGCCATGCCGACAGCGGCCTGCTCGAAAGTGGCACGGAAGCGTGCCTCGCTTTCGCGCAGCGCCACCTCGGTCGCCATCGCGGCGGTAATGTCGGTGAAGGTGCTGACCGCCAGGCTTGGCTCGCCCGCCGCGGTGCGCACGGTCGCCGCGCTGACGGCGAACCAGGCAATTCGTCCGTCGCCACGGCGATAGCGCATTTCCTCGGTCTCGATCGCCTCGCCGTGCAATACGGCACGGGCGAGCGGGTACTCCTCTGGCGCGTAGGGGCGGCCGTCGGCGTGAACCGCGCCGTAGCGCGCATAAGCCGCGAGGTCCGGCACCTCGATCTTCCCATGGCCAAGCAACTCCTCGGCACGCGGATTGGCATAAAGCCGACGGCCCGACGGAATCTCGGCTAGCGCCACGCCGACCGGCATTTGGTCCAGCAACGCGCGCAGACGCGCCTCGCTCGCGGCCAGCGCCGCCGCCTTTTCCGACACCCCCCGCTCCGCGCGCGCAGCCCCAAGGCTGGCCACCGCCGCGGCGGCCGCAGCGAGGAGGCCGGCCAATCCGATCAGCCCCGCCGCCAGCACGCCGCGGCGGGATGCCGCTCCAATGCGGGCGGTCAGCAAGCGCCGCTCCTCGGCCTCGAACGCGGCGATCACGGCGCGCAGC
>DATFDN010000128.1:0-12083 GCA_035252035.1 Acetobacteraceae bacterium
GGTCATAGACGGGATTGGGGATGCCGCCGCCGCGCCCGCCGGTTCCGCCGGCCGCCGTCCCGCCTCCGGCGCGGCGGAGCTGGCGGACCAGTTTCTCCTGCTCGATCACGCCGGGATAGCTGTCGGTGAACAGCGCGCGCAACTCGCTCAGCCGGGCCTCGGCCTGGGCGAGCGGGGTCGCGCCCCCGCTGGGGATCTCCGCCCCGGCGAGGACCGCCGGCATCCCCTCCATCCTGCGCTTGATCTGAGTATCGAGCGTCTTGGCGTCCTGGAGCTGGACCTCGATCCGCACCAGCGTCTCGCGCGCGGCCTCCACGCCGCCCCCGGCCGCCCCGTCGAGCGGCAGCACGCCGACATACTTGGAACGGAACGCCGCCCGCCGCTCCTCCATGGCGTGCAATTGCGCCTCGTAGGAGCCGATCTGGCGGCGGAGGAATTGCTGAGCGTTCTCCATCTCGCTGCGATTGCTCGCGGTCGCGCTCTCGGTGAAGAGCGAGAGCAGGGTCTGCACCACGTCGCGCGCCAGGCGCGGATTGGAAGACGTGTACTCGATGGAGAACAGGTTCTTCTCCTGCGACTGCATCTTGATCTCGGTGCTCAACCGCTCGATCAGCCGCTCGCGCTGATCCGGCGTGCCGGCGTTCAGGCCCAGATCGGTCTTGGAGATCAGCGTTTGCAGGTTGGGGCGGCTGAGCAGCGTGCGCTGCAAGATGCTGAGCTGGTCGGTCGCGTTGGTATCGACCGCGACCCCGCGCAGCAGCGGGGTCAGCACCGCGTCGGCATCGACGTAGAGCCGGGCGCGCACGCGGTACTGGTCCTTGATGAAATGCAGCCCGCCCCAGCCGGCGAGGCAAACGGCCCAGGCGATGGCGACGCCGATCCAGCGACGGCGCCAGGCGCCGCGGAGATGGCGCCGGAGCAGGGCGGACAATTCGGGCATCGCGCGGCCGGCCCGTTCAGAACCAGGTCTGCGGGATGATCAACGTATCGCCCGGCTGCATGGCGATGTTCTGCGAGATGTCGCCATCCTTGATGAGATCAGCGAGACGCACATGGATGACCTTCTCCTCCGCCGGCGCGGTGCGGCGCACCACGATGGCGCGGTTGCCGGCGGCGAATTTGGTCAGCCCCTTGGTGGCGATCATGACATCGAGCAGCGTCATGCGGTCGCGATAGGGAATCGCCTCGGGCTCGGTCGCCTCGCCGATCACCTTGATCTGGCGTTCGAGGGGGCCGACGAAGCTGCGCACGATGACGGTCACGTTCGGGTCGCGTACGTACTTCTTGAGCCGCGATTCGATCTCGCGCGAAAGCTGATTGGCGGTCTTGCCGGACGCGGTGATGTCCTGGACCAGCGGCACCGAGATGCGGCCGTCCGGGCGCACCGGAACCTCGGGCTCGCTGAGCTCGGGGGCGTGATAGATGAAGACGCTGATCACGTCGCCCGATCCGATCACGTACTCCTCGTTCGGATGCGACTGCGCCGAGATAGGGGAGGCGGTCGCCGGACCGGCCGCGTCCAGGCGCGGCGCGGCGCAGGAAGCCAAGCCACATCCGCAAGCCACGAGCAGCACCGGGAGCGGCGGAAGGGAGCTGAGCACCTGCGACCTCGATCGTTATATTGCCGTGACTTGACCGTTATAAACGGCCATTCTCTAGGAACAGCGGCCGAAGTCTTCAGCGACCCCGATTCGGTGCCGTGGCTCTACTGTGCCTCGGTCCGGGGCGGAGCAATGATCGATCCGTTCCGGTAAATCAAGGCCAAAGGAAGCTTGACTGCCGGAACAATCTATAGGAATTTGGTTTCGACACCCGTTTTGTGTTGCACCTGCAAGCGGTTCGCGCCCGGTCTTGCCGAGCGCGGGTTGGCGGCTTGCGCGCCCATCGTGGGCCATGCGCTGGGAGGAAGGGGAACCGGCATGAGGCGGACCATGAGCCGTTATGTCGCGCCCGAGCTGGCCGCGCTATGGCTGGCCGATTTCGTGCTGGCTTTCATCGTCGCCCATCTCCTGATGGCGGCTTCACCCGCCGCGCGGGACGCGCTCGGCGCCTCCTGGCAGGCGCTGGCGGACGCGCGGCTGGCCGACCATGCCGCCCTGCTCGCCTCGATGCTGGGGATGACCGCTATCGCCATCGGCCTCTATCGTCCCGACATCTGCCTTGAGCCGCGCCAAGTCGCGTTGAACGCGGCCGTCGTGGCGGTCATCGCCTTCCCGGTCGCCCTGGCGCTCGGCGGTGCCGTCAGCCCTGGGCTGACGCGTGCCTATGCCGCGCAAGTGCTCGGGGTGCTGGCCGTCTGGGTGGGCAGCGTGCTGCTCATCCGCTGGGCGGTGCGCGCGGCGCTCAGCCCTGCCCTGCTCGTCCGCCGCGTGTTGCTCGTCGGCGCCAGCGAGTCGTCAAGCCGTCTGGTTGCCACCTTGCGCACGCGCCGCGGCGCCATGTTCGAGGTGGCGGGCGCGATCGAGGCCGCCGGCACGCCGCCCAGCCTGGAAGAGCTCCGCCGCTCGCGCGTGTGGGCGCTGGTCGCCACCGGCGGGTGCGATCCGGATGCGTCCGGATGGATGCTCGACTACAAATTACGCGGCGTCGAGGTGTTCGATGAACTCGCGTTCTGCGAGCGCCATCTCGGCCGCATCAGCCTTGAGCGGCTTAGCATCGCATGGCTGCTGGGCGCCGACGGGTTTGGCTCTGGGCGCTTTGGGGCCGCGACCAAGCGCGCCACCGATATCGTGGTGAGCCTGGTGATGCTGGCCTTGATGCTGCCCCTGATGGCGCTCACCGCCCTGGCGGTGCGCCTTGATAGCCCTGGCCCAGCCTTCTACCGCCAAGAGCGCGTCGGGCTGCACGGGCGCGGCATCACGCTGCTCAAGTTCCGCAGTATGCGCGTCGATGCCGAGGCCGGAGGGACGCCGCGTTGGGCGGCGCGGGGCGATACGCGCGTGACCCGGATCGGCGCCTTCATCCGCTCCACGCGGATCGACGAGCTGCCGCAATTGCTGAACGTGCTGCGCGGCGACATGAGCCTGGTCGGTCCCCGCCCCGAGCGTCCGCACTTCGTCGAGCAACTCTCCGAGCTGATCCCGTTCTACAGGCAGCGCAGCTACGTCAAGCCCGGCCTCACTGGCTGGGCGCAAGTGAACTATCCCTACGGCGCCTCGGTCGAGGACGCGCGGGAGAAGCTCGCCTACGATCTGTACTACATCAAGAACCAGGGTTTCTTCCTCGACCTGCTGGTGCTGCTCGCGACCGTGCGCGTGATCCTGTTCCGCGAGGGCGCGCGGTAGTGCTGGTTCCTGCGGGCTGGGACCGGCCCTCGTCCCCTCCCCCCGGCCCCCTCCCGCAAGGGGAGGGGGAGAAGGATGCCCCCCTTCCCTTGCGGGAGGGGGCTGGGGAGGAGATCGCGCACCCCCTGCTCGCCGCCGTGCCCCCGCTCGCGGCTGGCCTGCTCGCGCTCGGCCTGCTGTTCCATGAAGAAGCGGCCGCGGCGCTGACGGTCTGGCTTGGCTCGACGGCCTACAATCATTGCGTCCTGGTCATTCCGATTGCCGCCTATCTGGTGTGGGACAGGCGGTCCCTGCTCGCTGGCGTCGCGCCGCGCCCGGTGCCGCTGTTTGCGCTGGCGGCCGTGCCGCTGAGCCTCGCCTGGCTGCTCGCCGAGCGAATCGGCATCATGGAGGGACGCCAGCTCCTCGCGCTCACCGGCGCGGAGCTGCTGTTCCTTGCGGTCCTGGACCGCCGGGCCTTCGCGGCGTTGTGCGGACCGCTGCTCTATCTCTATTTCCTGGTGCCGTTCGGCGACTTCTTGACCCCTGCCCTGCAAAACTTCACCGCGCGATTCGTCATGCACGGCCTCGACCTGCTCGGCGTCGCGAACTACACTGACGGCTACACGATCCAGATCCCCGAAGGCACGTTCTATGTCGCCGAGGCCTGCGCGGGGCTGCGATTCCTGATCGCCTCCGCCGCGTTCGGCTGCCTCTACGCGCTCCTGGTCTATCGCACGTGGCTGCGCCGCGCCGTCTTCATCGCCACCTCCTTGGTCGTCCCGGTCCTGGCCAATGGCGTGCGGGCGCTCGGCATTGTCCTGCTCGGCCACGTCCTCGGCAGCGCGCAAGCGGCGGAGACCGACCATATCCTGTACGGCTGGATCTTCTTCTCCATCGTGATCCTGGCCCTGGTCCTGCTTGGCCTGCCGTTCCGCGAAGACCACGCGCGCGCCCGCCGCGAGCCCCCGCCCCCAGCACCACCTTCCGTGCCGCGGGCGTTTACCGCCGCCGCCCTCGGGGTGCTGATGGGCTGTGCGCTCGGACCTCTGGCCAGCCGGGCGCTGACGCTCGCGCCGGGACCACCCGGCACCGTCCTGGATGCCGCCGCAGTCGGCTGCCAGCCCTCCCCCGAGGCGATGCAGGCTGTGCCGCCCGCGCCGGTCACGACCCATCGCTACGCTTGCGATGGCCTGGTGCTGCGATCCGAGACCTTCCCCGCCTTCGCCGCGCCCCGGCTCATTATGGGGGAATGGGCAAGGCTCACCCAGCCACCAGGCGGCGACGAGGTGACGGCATGGCAGTTGCGCCGGCACAACCTGCCCTGGACGCTGATTCAGACCAGCCAGCCGGCGCGGCTCACGGCGGCGCTGCTCTGGCAGGGGGGCCATCCCGTCGAGCCGGGCCTGCGCTTCCGGCTCCGCCAGGCGTGGCACAGCCTCAGCGGGGGCGGCGGCGTCCCGGTGCTCGTCGTCGTGGCCCCCGCGACAGAAGAGCGGGGGCCGGAGGGGGAGCGCCGCGCCAATCTCGCCGTGACCAGCTTCCTCGACGCGAAGGCGGAGCGGATCGCCGCCGCCCTCGCCGGCATCTCCCCGGCGCCGTGATCGGCACCGGGCCGGCGAGCCTCCTGCACGTCTTCCCAAGCTTCCGGGTGGGCGGCGCGCAGATGCGTTTCGCCGCGGTCGCGAATCGCTTCGGCGCGCGCTACCGTCATCTGATCGTTTCGCTCGATGGCGCCGACAGCGCGCGCGAGCGGCTCGCGCCGGACCTCGACATTGCCTTCCCGACGCTGCCCGGTGGCGGCCTCGCGGCGATCCGCTGGGCGCTGCGCGCATTGCGCCCCGATGTGCTGATCACCCACAACTGGGGATCCATGGATTGGGCGATCGCCAACCTGCCGAGCCTCGCGCGCCATATCCATATCGAGGACGGGTTCGGTCCGGAGGAGCGCGACCGGCAGTTCCGCCGCCGCGTCCTGACCCGCCGCCTGGTCCTGCGCCGCAGCACCGTCGTGCTGCCCTCCCGCACGCTGCTGGGCATTGCCGCCGACACGTGGCGGCTGCCGGCGCATCGGCTGCGCTACATCCCGAACGGCATCGACCTCGCCCGCTTTGCCGCGCCAGCCGCTTCGGCCTCGCGCGCGGAGCCAGTGATCGGCACCGTCGCCGCGCTGCGCCCGGAGAAGGCGCTGGACCGGCTGCTGCGCGCCTTCCATGCCGTCACCGCTTCCCTCCCCGCCCGGCTCGTCATCGCCGGGGATGGGCCGGAGCGCCCCCGTCTTGAGCATCTGGCCGCCACGCTTGGCGTGGCGCCGCGCGTTCAGTTCACCGGCCATATAGCCGATCCCGCCCCGCTTTACGCGGGTTTCGATGTCTTCGCCCTCTCCTCGGACACCGAACAAATGCCGCTCTCGGTGATCGAAGCGATGGCGGCCGGGCTCGCGGTTGCGGGAACGGATGTGGGGGATGTGCGGCGGATGCTCGCCGCCGAGAACAGGCGCTTCGTCGGCCCGCGCGACGGGAACGCGCTGGCGGACTCGCTCCGCGCGCTGCTCGCCGCGCCGGCGCTGCGCGCGCGGCTAGGCGCTGCCAATCGCGACAAGGCCACGCGCGACTACGATCAGGAGGCGATGTTCGCCGCCTACGCCGCCTTGTTCGACTGTGTGGAAAACCGGGCGCGCACGGAATAGACCGCGAGCCCGATCCACTCGTGCAGCGCGTGGAAGCTCTCCGCCCAGCCGACGGCGGTGGGCACCACGCCGCCCGTCACGATATCGGCCGGCACCGCCGCCACCGTCGGCTCCAGGCCGAAATGCCGGAACGACAGCACCGAGCGGCGCTCGTGCCAGGCGTGGGTGACGAGATAGACCGAGCGCACGCCCTCGGGCAGCAGGATGGCCGCGCTGTCGGCGGCGTTCTCCCAGGTGGTCTCCGACCGTCCTTCGATCCAGCGCACGGGAACGTGGAAGTCGCGCTCCAAGGTCCGCGCCATCACCACCGCAACGGGCGTGTCGCCGGGCTCAAGCGAGCCGCCCGAGACCAGCACGGGCAGGTGCGTGCGTTGCCATAGCCGCGCGCCCGCGAGCATACGCTGCAAGGTGAGCGGTCCCGGCTCCAGCCCGTCCGGCGTGCGATCGACCTCGGCGCTCAGGATCACGATGGCCTGCGGCGGCTCCGCCCCCTGCGGAGCCTCCCCGCCCTCAAGTGAGACCAGGAGAGCGTGGCTGATCACCGGCACGCCGAGCACGAGCATCCCGGCCAGGGCGGCCAGGCTGACCGCCTGCCCGGCCCGGCCCCGACGGCGGCGGGCCAGCAGCAGGCCGAGCAGGGCCAGGTAGACCAGGCTGTTCGGCGGGATCAGCAGGTTGGTGAGGACAATGCGCGAGCTCATGGAGCTATAGGGCAAGAACCGGGCTGGAAGCCAAGCCTCGTTTGTGGAAACGTCGCGCGCCAACGAGGAAGCGGAAGACATGAGCGGAATGGGACGAATGCGCGCCGTCGCGCTTGGGCTGGCCTTGGCCGCCGCGACCAGCCTGCCGGCCAGCGCGAAGACGCTGCGCTGGGCCAACGACGGCGACGTGGGGGCGATGGACCCCGACACGCGGCAGGAGACCGTCCAGCTCTCCTTCCTGTCCAATATCTACGAACCGCTCGCGCGGCGCGACCGCGACCTGAAGCTTGAGCCGGCGCTCGCCGTGAGCTGGGAGCAGACCAGCCCGACGGTGTGGCGCTTCCACCTGCGGCCGAACGTCAAGTGGCAGGACGGCACTCCCTTCACCGCCGACGACGTGGTGTTCTCGCTCCACCGCATCCTGTCCAAGAACTCGCTGATGCGCGCGCCGATGAGCATGGTGAAGGAAGCGCGCAAGATCGACGACCTGACGGTGGATTTCGAGACCTTCAATCCTGATCCGATCCTGCCGCAGGAGCAGAGCATCTTCCTGATCATGAGCAAGGTGTGGTGCGAGCAGCACCATGCCGTCGAGCCGGTGGTGATCGGCGGGACCGAGGACAACTACGCGGTCCACAACGCCATGGGCACCGGGCCGTACCGGCTGGTCTCGCGCGAGCCCGACCGGAGGACCGTGGTGGAGAAGAACCCGACCTGGTGGGACCACGCGACCAGCAACGTCGATCGCGTGGAGTTCAACGTCATCGCCAACGCGGCGACGCGCGTCGCCGCGCTGCTGTCCGGCGAAATGGACATGATCTACTCCGTGCCCCCGCAGGACATGAAGCGGATCGAGGCGTCGCCCGACCTGAAGCTGATCGAGCGGCCGGAGTTGCGCACCATCTTTCTCGGCATGAACGTGTCGCGCGACGAGTTGCCGACCAGCGACGTGAAGGGCAAGAACCCGCTCCGGGACCAGCGCGTGCGCAAGGCGTTTCTCCTCGCGATCGACGAGAACGCCATCGCCAAGCGGGTGATGCTGGGCCTGGCGCACCCAACGTTCCTGATGTGGGGGCCGGGCGTGAATGGCTACGACGCGAAACTTGACGTGCGTCCGCCCGCCGATCCGGCGCAGGCGAAGAAGCTGCTGGCCGAGGCCGGCTATCCGAACGGCTTCACCATCGGCCTGGATTGCCCGAACGACCGCTATGTGATGGACGAGCAGATCTGCACCGCGATCACCTCCATGCTCGCCAAGGCCGGCGTCAAGGTCAACCTCAACGCGCAGACCAAGTCGAAATACTTCGCCAAGACCGGATCGCCGAAATACGACACCGACTTCTATCTGCTGGGCTGGACGCCGGCGACCTATGACGCGCACAACGTGCTCTACTCGCTGCTCGGCACCCGCAACGGCAAGCGCGGAGAGGTGAACAATGGCGGCTACTCCAATCCGAAGCTGGATGCCCTGATCGAGCAGATCGGCACTGAGTCCGATCCGCAGAAGCGGCAGGCGCTGATCGACGCGGCGGCCGAGATCGTGCAGAACGACGTGGCGACGATCCCGCTGCACCAGCAGGTGATCGTGTGGGCGGCGAAGAAGACCGTGGACGTTGCCCAGCCGGCCGACAACTACTTCCCGTTCCGATACATCCAGATGAAATGAGGCGGCGAGCATGTGGGAACCGAGCCATCGCTACCCCGACCCCGCGGTGCGCGTGCTGCATCCGGACTTCGACAAGTATCGCCTTCCCCTCGCCGCTGTCGAGCGGCTCGCCACGGGCTGCCGCTGGTCCGAAGGCCCGGTCTATTTCGGCGATGCGCGCTGCGTGCTGTGGTCCGACATCCCCAATGACCGCATCCTGCGCTGGGACGAGGACACCGGCGCCGTCAGCACCTATCGCAAGCCCTCCAACAACGCCAACGGCAATACCCGCGACCGGCAGGGCCGGCTGGTGACATGCGAGCATCGCGGCCGGCGCGTGGTGCGCACCGAGTATGACGGCGCGATCACCGTGCTGATGGACCGTCACGAGGGCAAGCGGCTGAACTCGCCCAACGATGTGGTCGTGGCGTCCGACGGAGCGGTGTGGTTCACCGACCCGGTGTTCGGGTTGCTCGGCTACTACGAGGGCGAGAAAGCGGAATCGGAACTGCCCGCGGCCGTCTGGCGCATCGACCCGCAGACCGGGCGGGCGAGCGTCATCGCCGACGACATCGCCGCGCCCAACGGCCTCGCCTTCTCGCCCGATGAGCGCACGCTCTACGTGGTCGCCTCGCGCGAGACCCCGCGCAAGATCTTGGCGTTCGACCTGGTTGACGGCACGCGCGTCACCAATCGCCGCGTGTTCATCGACGCCAAGGGCGGCTCCCCGGACGGGTTCCGCGTCGATACCGACGGCAATCTCTGGTGCGGCTGGGGCATGGAGCCCGAGCTGGACGGGGTGCGCGTCTTCAACCGCCACGGCGAGCCGATCGGACATATCGGCCTGCCGGAGCGTTGCGCCAATCTCTGCTTCGGCGGGCGCTGGCGCAACCGGCTGTTCATGGCGGCGAGCCACAGCCTGTACGCGCTATATGTGAACACCCAAGGCGTGGCGGGCGGTTGAGCGTGTTCGATCTCGCCACGCAGCGCACCACGCCGCGCACCGAGATCGTCGCCGGCCTCACCACCTTCCTGACCATGGCGTACATCGTCGTGGTGAATCCGGCGATCCTGGCCCGCGCCGGCATCGATCACGGGGCCGCGTTCGTCGCGACCTGCGTCGCCGCCGCGATCGGCTCGGCGCTGATGGGGCTGATCGCCGACCTGCCGCTGGCGCTGGCGCCGGGGATGGGGCTCAACGCCTATTTCACGTTCTCGGTCGTGCAGGGCATGGGCGTTCCCTGGCAGGCGGCGCTCGGCGCGGTGTTCATCTCCGGCGTCCTGTTCCTGCTCATCAGCGTCTTTCGCGTGCGCGAGTGGCTGATCAACGCCATCCCGCTCTCGCTCAAGCTCGGCATCGGCGCCGGGATCGGGCTGTTCCTCGGCCTGATCGGACTGCACGAGATGGGCATTGTGACAGGCGACACGAATACCCTCGTCACGCTTGGTCATCTGCGCAGCGCGCCCACCTTGCTGTCCTGCATCGGGTTCCTGCTGATGGCGACGCTGGCGGCACGCGGCTTTCCGGCAGCAATCCTCACGGGAATCCTGGTGATCGCCGCGATCGGCGTGCCGCTGGGCCTGACCCAGTTCCACGGCGTGGTCGCGCTGCCGCCCTCGCTCGCGCCGAGCGCGTTCAAGCTCGACATCGCCGCCGCCGCCTCGCTCGGGATTCCGGCGGTGATCCTCACCTTCTTCCTGGTGGATGTGCTCGACAACGCCGGCACGTTGATCGCGACCGCGCACCGCGCGGGGCTGCTGCGCCCGGACGGCACGGTGCCGCGGCTGCGGGAGGCGCTGCTGGCCGACTCTGGCGGCGCCGTCATCGGCGCGCTGCTCGGCACCAGCACCACGACGAGCTACATCGAAAGCGCGGCCGGGATCGAGGCGGGCGGGCGCACTGGCCTCACCGCGATCGTGGTCGCCGCGCTGTTCCTGCTGGCGCTGTTCTTCGCCCCGCTCGCGACCGCGATCCCCGGCTTTGCCACCGCTCCAGCCTTGGTCTTCGTCGCCTGCCTCATGGCGCGCGCACTGGCGGACGTGCCGTGGGCCGAGCCCACCGAGTCGATCCCGGCCGTGGTTCTCGCCCTCAGCATTCCTTTCACGTTCTCGATCGCCACCGGCATCGGCCTGGGTTTCGTGGTTCATGCGGCGGTCAAGGCAGCGGCCGGACAGGCGCGCGAGGTGGCCGGGGCGGTGTGGCTGATTGCCGTCGTGTCGATCTTGCGATTCGCACTGGCCTGAGCATGGCGACTCGCGTGGCCGCCATTCGCGCGGCAGTGCTGCCCGTGGCGCGATCGCTGAAAAGCGAGATTTTCAGCGATCACGTGCTGATGGTCGCCAGCGGGCTTGCCTTCTATGCGATGTTCGGGGTGCTTCCCGCGCTCGCCGCCGCCGCCGCTTTGCTCAGGTTGGCCCTCGGGGCGGCGGCGCTGGAGGCGCTCAGCACCACTCCCGAGCCCGTCCCGGCCGGTGCGATGCCGCTGCTGTCGCAGTTCCTGACGAGCATCCCCAGCGGGTTCGGAGACGGACTGATCCTGGCCGTGAACCTCGCGCTGGTCGTGGTGACGGCTTATCAGGCGGCCGGCGGGCTGATCACCGCGCTCAACATCGTCTACGACGAGGTCGAGCAGCGAGGCCGCCTGCGCCGCACCGGCGTGGCCTTGCTGGTCGGCCTCGGCGGGATCGCTCTCTTGTTCGTCGGGCTTGCCGTGATCGCGGCACCCCTGCTGGTTGCGCGAGGCTCAACGCGGGTGCTGGTCTCGGAACTACTCTGGGTACGCTGGATTATCCTGTCCGCGCTGTTGACCGGCGCGCTGCTCCTGGTGCTGACCTATGCGCCGAGCCGGCAGCGACCCGCCTGGCGTCGCGCCGCGTGCGGCGCGGTCGCGGCCACGGTGTTGTGGGTGGCCGCGACCTACGGCGTCTCGTTCTATGCCCAGCGCATCGGAACGCTGGGTCGGTTCTACGGATCGCTCAGCGCGGTGGCGATCTTGCTGTTGTGGTTCTACGCGACCTCTTTCGCCGTCCTGATCGGCGGCGAACTCGATTCGATCCTCCAGGCGCGCGCCGAAGGCCGCCCGCCCAGCCGGATGAAACAGGAATTGCGGCGGCGCGAGAGGGCGTGATCTCGCGCCCACCCCTCTGTCCCGCCGCGCCGTGGCGGGCAGGGCCGCGCCCGGCAGGTGGTGTCAGGGTGATAGGGCTGGGTGGCCATCCTGCGACCTATTGCCGAACCAGCGCACGGACTCCTATGTGCCGCGGGCCGGCGCCTGGATCGGTTCGACCGGTCCTCCTCGACACCGGGGCGATGGGAGGGGGCATGGTTATGCGGATGGCGGCCTGGACCGGCCTTCTCTCGCGAGCGGCCAAGCACCCGGCCAGCCCGAGGTCTGGCGAAGGCGGTGGGCGGCGCGCGCAGCGGATGGTCGCCGTCCTGATCTTGCTGGCCGTTGGCGCGGCGGCCAGTGCCGCGGGGGGGCTGGGGGCACTCCTCGGCCTTGAGGACGCGCGCCACCTTGTCCAGCACGCCCACGAGGTGATCGACGAGGCCGATGGCCTGCTTGCCGCCTTGCTAGACGCGGAGACCGGTCAGCGCGGCTTCCTGCTCACCGGCGAGGAGCGTTATCTTGAACCTTACGCGGCGGCGCTCCGGCGGGTGGCCTCGTCCCTGGACCGGCTGCGGGGCCTCGTCGCCGACAACCCCGCCCAGCTCGCCCGCCTGCCCGCTTTGCGCGCGGATGCCGAGGCGAAGCTCGCCGAGCTGGGCGATACGATCGCGCGCC
>DATFDN010000129.1:0-4160 GCA_035252035.1 Acetobacteraceae bacterium
GGGTCCAGCGCCACCGGCTGGGCGGCGAAGGCCGCGCGGATCAGCACGGCGACTGGCTCGGCGTCTTCCGGGCGCATGGCGCGCACCGCCGCTCGGACACTCGGGTTTCGCATGGCCCAAAGCTAGCCCCGCCGCCGCTTGGTTCCTATGTTCTGCCGATGCTCGAAACGCCCGCTTTCCTGGACAGCCATCGCCCGGCGGTCCCCGATCTCGTCGTGCCGCGCGGGATCACGCCCTTCTTCCTGCCGCGCCGCCCGGTGCGCGGCCGGCTGATCCGCCTCGGTCCCCTCGCCGACGCCCTGCTGACGCGACACGCCAACCCGGAGCCGGTGACGCGGCTCACCGGGCAGGCGCTCGCGCTGGCCGCCGGGCTCGCCTCCGCGCTCAAGTTCCGCGGCTCGTTCAGCCTGCAAGCCAAGGGGAGCGGCCCGGTGCCCATGCTGCTGGCCGACTGCACCGACATGGGCGCGCTGCGCGGCTACGCGCGGATCGACCAGGAACGCTACGCGGCGCTGACGGCCTCCGATCCGAACCCTGGGGCCGACCGCCTGCTCGGCGGCGGCTATCTCGCCTTCACCGTGGACCAGGGACCGGAGCAGCACCGCCACCAAGGCATCGTCGCCATCGAGGGCGCCAGCCTGGCGGACATGGCGCTGCACTACTTCAGCACCAGCGAGCAGCTCCGCTCGCGGCTGCATCTCGCCTGCGAACGGACACCGGCGGGCTGGCGCGCATCGGCGCTCGTGCTGGAGCGCATCGCGGGCGCGGGCGGGGTCGATCCGGCGTTGTCGGACGATGCGCAGGAGGAGAGCTGGCGCACCGCGACCACGCTCGCCGCCACGCTGACCGATGCCGAGCTGCTGGACGACTCGCTCGCGCCGGAACGGCTGTTGCACCGCCTGTTCCATCTGGAAGGCGTCGCCGTGGACCGCGCCCGCGCCCTCTCCTACGGCTGCCGCTGCTCGCGCGCGCGCCTCGGCGACATCCTGGAGGGCTTCCCGCCCGACGATCTCGACCACATGGCGGTGGACGGCGACATCATCATGACATGCGAGTTCTGCAATTTCGACTTCCGCTTTTCCCGCGCCGACGTGCGCAGCCGGGTCGCGCGGCATTGACCGGCTGGCGCGGGGCCTGCTTCCGTCCGGAACGATTTGGAGCACGATCATGGACGCGCCCCCGCCCGCGTTGACCCGTTCGCCAGCCTTGCCGCGCCGCGCCGCCCTGCTGCTGGCGCTGTGCGCGGCCGCCTGCGTGCCAGGGCCGGAAACGCCGCCCGCGCCGACCGGCGGGTATCCGCCGCTTGATTTCTCCTACCTTCTGCCGCTGCGGCTCAACGTCGCCTCGATCGAGATCGCGCAACGCTTCGTCCCCTCGGGCCAGCCCCCCGATGTCAGCGCGCTCGATCCGATCCAGCCGGTGGCGGCGCTGCGGCGGATGGCGGAGCAGCGGCTGAAGGCGGAAGGGACGACGGGCCGCGCCGTTTTCATCATCAACGACGCCTCGATGCTGCGGCTGGGGGACATGTTGACCAGCACGATGTCGGTCGAGCTCGACATCCTGACGCCCGACAACACGCGCGCCGGATACGCCCAGGCGACCGTGGTGCGCCAAAGGACCGGCGTGGGGGGCGATCTGCCGGCGGTGCTCTATCAATTCACTCGCGAGATGCTCGATCAGATGAACATCGAGTTCGAGTACCAGGTCCGCCGCTCCCTGTCCGCCTGGCTGTTGCCCAGCGGGGCGCTTCCCGCGCCGGTGGAGACGGCACCGCTCCCCCCGGAAGGGCCGCCGCCCGAAGCCCCGCCGTTGCCGGCGCCGACACCGCTCCCCGCCCCCACTCCGCTCGAACCGCCGCCGGCCTAAGCCCTCCCCCTCCCCCCGGCCCCCTTCTCGCAGGGGGAGGGGGAGTCCGGGGCCGCACTCAAACGCCAGGGCGCGACCGCAGATCGACGAGGGCCGCCAGCCCCGCCTCCATGCCGAGTGCGAGGAACGCGCCATCCGGACTCCAGGCGAGGGTGGAGACGGGCGAGCCGACGGGCGGGGCCACGGGGATCACCCGCGAGGATCCAACATCGGCGATCACCACCAAGCCATCCGCGAACCCGCCCGCCACGATGTCCTGCTGCGGATGAAAGGCCACCTGGGTGCAGGCGACCCCGTCGCCGCCCGCCAGTTCGAGCGGCGCCTTGCCCATCGGGCCGCCGCCGAAGAAGGGCCACAGCACCATCGCGTCGGAGCCGCTGGTGGCCAGCCACTTGCCGCCCCGGCTGAACGACATCGATCGCGTCTTTCCCGGATAGCCGCTCATGCGCATGTGCTTGCCGTCCGGCAGCGCCCAGCCATGCAGCGCGTTCTCCTGCATCGCCGTCACCACCGCCGCCCCGTCCGGGTGCAGCGCGATGCCGATATGGCTCCCTTTCCATTCCAGCCGGCGGGGGCTGTCGCTGCCGACGAACCAGAGCGTCGCGCCGTTGTAGTGCGACGCGGCGATCCGCTTGCCCTTGGTGTCGAACGCGAGCCCCGTCACCGTCGAGGGATGCGCCAACTCGCGCAGCTTCTTGCCAGTCCCATCGAACAGGTGGACCAGTTTGCCCACCCCGCAGGCGATCAGGCCGCCCTTGCCGCGCTCGGCCGGATGGCTCGCCACCTGCTCCACCCATTTCATGCCGAACGCGCCGAGTTCGGCCACGCCGCCGTCTCCGCGCACCCGGCACGCCCGCCCATCGTCGCCGCCGGAGACGAAGCCGCCCGGCACGGCATCGGGGGCAAGCGCGAGCGCCGCGCCCTCATGCACCGCGACCGCGCGCCATTCCTCCGGCGCCGCCGGATCGACCAGCCGTACCGTTCCGTCTCCCAGCGCGAACGCGGCGACGCGCCCGGCGCGGTCGAAGCGCGCGGCGACGACGAAGGCGCCCAGATCGCGCCGCGCTCCGCGCTCCTCGACCAGGAAGCGGGGCGAGGTCTCGCTCATTCCCGGTCAGGCCGCCTGGCAGGCTTCGAAGCCGCGCCGCAATTGCGGACGGTTCAGGTTGCGGCCGATGAACACGAGCTTGCTGGTGCGCGCCTCGCCCTCCTTCCAGGGGCCGATGAAGTCGCCGTCGGCGATCATGTGGACGGCCTGGAAGGCGAAGCGCCGATCCTCGCCCTTGTAGTGCAGGATGCCCTTGGTGCGCAGCAGATCCGGCCCCTTCTCCTGCAAGAGCACGCTGATCCAGGCGTTGAACTTCTCCGGATCGATCGGCCGCTCCACCTCGAAGCTGACCGAGGTCACGTCCTCGTTGTGCTCGTGCTCCTCCGCGCCGGAGAGGAAATCGGGCGCCAGCTCCAGCACCCGGCCGAGATCGAAGGCGCCGCGATCCAGCACCTGCTCGATCGGCAGGCTGGCGCGCTCGGTGCGGTGGATCACGGCGAAGCGGTTGATCGCGCGGATGCGCCGCTCGACCTCGGCCAGCTCGTCGGGGCGGACCAGATCGGTCTTGTTGAGCACGATCACATCGGCGAAGGCGATCTGGTCGGCCGCCTCGTGGCTGTCCTCCAGGCGTCGCAGGATGTGCTTGGCGTCAACCACGGTGACGATCGCATCCAGCCGCGCCTTGGCGCGCACGCCCTCATCGATGAAGAAGGTCTGGGCGACGGGGGCCGGATTGGCGAGCCCGGTGGTCTCGATGATGATGCCGTCGAACCGGTCGCGCCGCTTCATCAGACCGCCGACAATGCGGATCAGGTCGCCGCGCACCGTGCAGCAGACGCAGCCGTTGTTCATCTCGAACACTTCCTCGTCGCTGTCCACGACCAAGTCGTTATCGACGCCCAGTTCCCCGAACTCGTTTATGACGACAGCGTATTTGCGGCCGTGCCGCTCGGTCAGGATGCGGTTGAGAAGCGTCGTCTTGCCGGCGCCGAGATAGCCGGTGAGCACCGTGACCGGGACCAGCCCGGCCTCCGCTTTTGTCTGCGACATGCGTGTTCAGCTCCGCCCGCCAGGGCCGTGAGAGGGACCGGATTTGTCGGGCCAGATATAGGGCAGCCCGGCCCGGGCAGGAACCCAGGCAGCGATCTGGAACCGAGCAAACCGTGGCGGATCAGCCGTGTTCAGTCTGGCGCTCATTGCGCCACGTCGCTGGCGCGCGGCTCCAGCATCTCGCGCCGGATCGCCG
>DATFDN010000130.1:0-5308 GCA_035252035.1 Acetobacteraceae bacterium
GGCGCATGGCCTCGGCGCTCTGGCGCGCGGCGGCGCCGGCCTGGTCGGCCGGCTTGTTGGTCTGCTGGATGTTGTCGGCCATGGTGAAAGTTCTTACCCCCTGTTATCGGTATTACCGCCGTATGCTGCGGTGCAGCAAAACTATTGCCCCAAATCCAGATCAGGATACAGCCACACTTTCGCGCACCTACCATACGGTGAGTGCATGAGAGGGGGCGATCCGTTGTTCACAACATACTTGCACCACCCTTTCGGAGGCAGGCGGAATTGCCGGTATTTCTCTTCTCTCTCGTCCTCTATTCTCATCAGAGGCGAGCCAAGATCTGAGAGTTGCCAAGCAGCTGCCCCTTCTCAGGCCGCACACCCTGTCGCGCCCGTCACCCCGCCGGCCGCCCCGACAGTCGCGCACCAGTTGGTCGTGGGCCGTTCGCGCCAGGTGGCTGGCCGCACCGCAGAGCGCGCGCCTGCGACCGAGGCGGACGGGGGGAGATCGACACTGGACAATGCTCCTCTGAGTGCCGCGTTGCGCGCCCAGGGAGGTCAACCGCCATGCACAGAGACAGCCCCCGCAGCGGATCGACACGGCACAAGGCGCGCGGCGATCCGACATCGCGGGGTTGGCCGGCATCGCTGCCGACGTCCCCGCCAGAGGGGCCCGGATCTTGTTGTAGCGATTGTAGCGTTGAGGTGGCGCACCCGGTCGCGGGTTCAAGCGCGCCCGGCCGATTGATTTGCCGACCCGGGCGTCTCCGCCCGGCGTGCCCGCCCGGCGGTCCGCCCTGTCCCTGTGGGGCATTACGCGGCGGCTCCCTTCTGACCCCGCGCTTGGTGGCGGAACGTTGCCAGGGCTTGCCTTCGCCGCGCGTGGCCCCAAGCTCCCGACCCATGTTCGTCGTCGATGAGGAGACCGCCGCCGCGATCCGCCGCGCCTGGGAGGAGGGCGGCGAGCTGGCCGGCGTCGTCGAGCTGCGCCGGCGCTTCCCGCTCATCGCCGACACCGCGCACGCGCGGCAGTGTGTCAGGGCCATTGTGGGGTGGACGCCGCGCCCCGCCTCGGATCAGAAACGCTCGGATCAGGAACAGGGGTGAGGCCGGCCCAGGCGAGAGGCGGCCACGGGACGCGCGTGGTGGCGCGGCTCACTTGGGGAGCAGGCGGTCGATCATGGCCCTGACGGCGCGCATCTGCTTGCCGTCCCGGCCATAGTAGTCGGCGCCGCTGTAGCCCCACCAATCCCAACAGCCCTGCGGGTTGGCCGACAGCTGGCTGGGATCCGACAGGCGCAGCCACGGAGTGGCCTGCGGGTAGAGGACGATGACGTGGTTGGCCTCGGCCCAGGCGTTGTACCCGGCGTCGCGGACAAAGAGGTCGTGGATCTTGTCGACGTACTGCTCGCATCCGTGGAAGGCGACGTGCAGGCGGCACCTCGCCGGGGACGGCGCCGCGTTCCCGCAGGCCTCCGGGACGTAGAGATAGCCGGCCCGGTTCAGGCTGGCGCTCGGGTCCGTCGCGTCGAAGAACTCGGTTTGGTCGAACCCGACGATCCGGCCGCGGGGCGAACCGCTGGCCGGCGCCGGCGGGGGCGTGGGGTAGAGGGAGCTGAGGAGCAGCTCGGCGGCGCCGTAGTCGCACCGGATGAGATAGGACGGGTCGGGGAGCTTGCAGTGCGGGCCCGCGCCCCCGGCCGGAAGCGCCTTGATCGGCATGCCGTGCCTGGCGTCCGGGCCGGGCGCCACCGTGATGTTGGCCGGGGGAACGCCCATCAGCTGGTAGAAGGCCTTCAGCTGGTCCATCGTCGACCCGGGGACCAGGTCGTCGTTGGTCCCGTGGAAGAGCCAGACCTTGCTCGCGGCGAGGTTGGCGGGATCGTCGGTCGCGCCCTCGGCATGGGCTTGCCTGGCCAGCCTCCGGGACTCCCTGGCGTCCGGCCCGTCGGGGAACTGCCAGCCGGCCTGCCTGAAGTCGTTGCGCCCCAGGCTGGTGCAGACCGCCAAGGCCGCGACCACCTCGCGAGAGACGCCGAAGAGGGGGAACGGGTTGCCGAACGGCGGCGAGACGCGGCCGACCTGCTCGGCGCACCTGTAGAGGCCCCCGTCGACCATCCCGGCGCCCCTCACGAGGCTGGAGTGGGCGACGTGGAACTGGTGCGCGAAGAAGGCGCCGGAGGAGATGCCGGACACCGTGACGCCGCTCGGGTCGAGCTTGTTGTAAGGCTGCAGCCGCCCGACCGGGATGCTGGCGTGGTCGGCCCGGCTCGGCGCCGGCGCGAGCGCCGCCGCGACCAACCCGAGCGCGGCGGCCGCGATTCGGAACAAGCCCCTGGGCATGCGCTCACCCCTGCCAAAGCGTGTGTGGCCCACACCTATACCCCGATCGCGGTGCGGGCTGTGGTAAGCGTCGCGGCGTTGGCACATTGCGGCTCGGCGACTGACCGTGATGCAAGGCAGGGATGGATGCGGTTCCTAACGTCGCTGCGCTGGATGAGAGTGCCCATACGAGCAATCGTAAGGGCGTGCGTAGCCCGCGGGTGGAGATCATCACGCGCGGTGAGCGCCGTCGGCGTTGGTCGGCGGAGCAGAAGCGCGAGATCGTCGCCGAGAGCTACGGCCCCGACCTGACGCCAACCGAGGTTGCGCGCAAGCACGGGATCAGTTCCGGGCAGCTCTACACGTGGCGGCGCGAGGTGCTGGGCTTGCAGGCACCCGTCGTGAGCCGGGCCACGCCACGATTTGCAGAAGTGGAAGTCACCGCGCCGCTGCCGTCGGCGGCATCGGCGTCGGCCCCCGCTGCGCTCCCGGGGCCTGCGCGCACGGGCGGCCGCATCGAGGTGTTCCTGCCGGGTGATGTCATCGTCCGCGTTGATGCCGAGGTGGATGGGGCTGCGCTTCGCCGCGTGCTGGAGGCGCTGAGGCGGCGATGATCTCGCTGGACGCGGGCGTGCGCATCTATCTGGCCTGCGGGGTGACGGACATGCGCAAGGGCGTGACGGGGCTGGCGATGCTGGTGCAGCAAAACCTGGCCGAGGATCCGTTCGACGGTGCCGTCTACGCCTTCCGGGGCCGCCGCGCCGGGCTCATCAAGCTGTTGTGGCACGATGGCGTCGGACTGTGCCTGCTGGCCAAGCGGCTGGAACGGGGGCAGTTCGCCTGGCCGTCGGCCAACACGACAGGGCGGATCCAACTCTCCGCGCCGCAACTGGCGGCGCTGCTCGATGGCTGCGAGTGGCGGGCGCCCGCGCGGCCGCGGCGGCCGGAACTGGCCGGATAAAATCGGCGTGGGTCGCGCCCGGCCCTGGCCGCGACGCGGTGGCGTCGGTCATCATCGCCGCGTGCAGATCGATCCCGACGCCCTGCCGGACGACCCGGCCCTGCCGCAAGAGATGCTGCGGGTACTGCTCCAGCAGCAGAGTGAGCTGCGTGTCGAGAACGATCGGCTGCGCCTGCTGATCCAGCGGCTCAGCCGTCATCAGTTCGGCCGCCGCTCCGAGCAGCTGACCGAGGAGCAGTTGCAGCTCGCGCTGGAGGATCTGGAACAGGCGCTGGCCGAGACCCAGGCGGCGCAGGACGCGGCTTCGCCCGACGGCACACAAGCGCGCAGCCGTTCCAGCCGCCCGGTGCGCAATCACGGCGCGCTGCCTGCCCACCTGCCGCGTTACGAGGTGGTGATCGACGCCGCGCCGGGGAATTGCCCCTGCTGCGGCGGCGCGATGCATCAGATCGGTGAGCTGCGCACCGAGCAGCTCGACATCGTGCCCGCGCAACTGCGGGTGCGCGTCACCCGCCGCCCGCGCCATGCCTGCCGCACCTGCGAGCAGGCCATGGTGAGCGCTTCCGCCCCGGCGCGGCCGATCGACGGCGGCATGCCCACCGAGGCAATGATGGTGCATGTTCTGGCCAGCAAGTTCTGCGACTCCCTGCCGCTGTACCGGCAGGCGCAGATGCTGGCCCGCCAGGGTATCGCGCTGGACCGTTCGACCTTGAGCCACTGGGTGGGCACCGCCTGCTGGTGGCTGGCGCCGCTCTACGACCTGATCGTCACCACGGTGCTCACCGCGCCCAAGCTGTTCGCCGACGACACCACCCTGCCGGTGCTGGATCCGGGCCGGGGCCGGACCAAGACCGGACGGCTGTGGTGCTACGCGGTGGACGACCGCCCCTGGCGCGGCCCGTCCCACCCGGCCGTCGCCTATGTCTATGCCGAAGACCGCAAGGCGATCCGTCCGGCGGCCCACCTGGCCGCGTTTGACGGCGTGCTACAGGTGGACGGCTATGCCGGGTTCAAGCGGCTGGCGGGGGAGCGCGCCGACAGCTCGGTGCGGCTGGCGTTCTGCTGGGTGCACATGCGCCGTCCCTTCTACCAGTTCCACGCCTCGACCAAATCGCCGGTGGCGGCCGAGCTGCTGGCCCGTGTCGCCAGTCTCTACGAGATCGAGGCCGAGATCCGCGCCACCTCGGCCGAGCATCGGCGCGAAGTGCGCCATGCCCGAAGTCGGCCGATCGTGGATGCCCTGCATGTCTGGCTCCAGGAGCAGGTGCCGCGCCTTCCCGGCAGCTCGGATCTGGCGAAGGCCATGCGCTACGCGCTGCGGCACTGGCCCGGCCTGGTCGCCTTCCTTGACGACGGCCGCATCGAGATGGACACCAACGTGGTGGAGCGCGCCATCAGGCCAGTGACCCTCAACCGCAAGAACGCACCCTTCGCGGGCAGCGACGGCGGAGCGCGCCACTGGGCAATTGCGATGACGCTGATCGGCACTGCCAAGCTGCACGGCGTCGAGCCGATGGCGTGGCTGACCGATGTGCTGGAGCGCGTCGTCTCGGGGCGCACCAAGTCCCATGAACTGGCGAGTCTGCTGCCTCGACCTCGGCGCCAGCGTGCAGAATCAGGCCTTCGTCTCTATCACCCATCTGCGCTTCGATCCGCGGCTGCCATTGAGCCGAAAGATCGCCGCCTACCAGAAGCACAGGGTCAAACGGCTCCGGCAGCAAGCGCCCTGACCCTATCGCGCCTGCAAGGGTCAACCATATGCCGACGTGCTGATGCCGCGCCGCTTACCCATTCGTGCAGGTCCTCTCCTTCTCGCCTGATCGGAGCAGGGCTCGAATCGCTGCGCCGCTTGCGATCCAGATAAATTGACCAGATAAGTTGAGCGCGCAGGTTCGTATGATGTTTTCCGCGGCCGGCGTTGTTGTCGAGCACCATCAACGGTCGGCGGTCTGGGAGGGGAGTGGTCGATGAGTTTGCTCGGGCGGCGCTTCGCCGCGTGTGTCGCGGCCTCACTGTTGATGTCTGCCCCCGCGCTCGCCCGGG
>DATFDN010000131.1:0-9087 GCA_035252035.1 Acetobacteraceae bacterium
ATGTTCTGGGGCGGGGGTGGGGGCGGCGTATGCGGCGCGGTCGCCAACGCCGCGGCGGCGGTGGCGACCGGGATGGCGGATTGCGTGGTGGCGTTCCGCTCCCTCGCGCAGGGACAGTACGCGCGCTACGGGCGCGGTGCCCCCGTGACCAGCGTTGGTGGTGACGATGCCTTCATCTTTCCTTATGGCATGATGTCACCTGCTCAACGCTTCGCGATGAAGATCACGCGCTTCATGCACGAGCACGGCATCCGGCAGGAGGCGCTGCGCGCGATCTCGCTCGCCTGCTATCACCACGCGCAGAGCAACCCGCGCGCGGTGATGCGCGGCAAACCGCTGGACGAGGCGAAATACGACGCCTCGCGCTGGATCATCGAGCCGTTCTTCCACCTCTATGATTGCTGCCTGGAGAACGATGGCGCGGCGGCGGTGATCGTCGTCTCCGCCGACCGCGCCAAGGACTTCCCGCGCAAACCGGCCTACCTGCTGGGCGCGGTGCAAGGCTGTGATTACCGCAGCGCCGCGCCGGTGCATAACATGCCGGGCTATCCCAGCTCGCATTTCCGCAGCCTCGCCCCGCACCTCTATCGGATGGCGAAGCTCGGCCCGTCCGATATCGGCGTGGTGCAGTGCTACGAGAACTTCACCGGTGGCGTGCTGATGAGCCTGGTGGAACATGGCCTGGTCAAGCCCGAGGAGGCAAATGAGGTGCTGGTGAAGGAGAACCTCATCGTGCCCGACGGGCGAATGCCGCTGAACACGAGCGGCGGCAACCTCGCCGAGTGCTACATGCACGGTCTGGAACTGGTGATCGAGGCGGTGCATCAGATTCGCGGCGATGCGATCAATCAGATCAAGCGCAACGACACGGCCATCGTGATCGGCGGGCCGATGGTCACGCCAGTCAGCTCTCTGATCCTGGGTTCGGAGGCGGCCCTATGAACGATTTCTACTTGCCCGAGGGCCTGCCCGCCCCGTCCGCCGCCCCTGACGGCCTATCCCAGCCCTACTGGGATGGCACGCGACAGGAGAAGCTGCGCATCCAGAAATGCCGGGGGTGCGGCGCCTGGCAGTGGGGACCGGAATGGATCTGCCATCGCTGCCACGGCTTCAACCTCGGCTGGGAGGAGGTCAGCGGGCGCGGGCGCATCTACTCCTACCAGCGCCCGCACCATCCGGTGCATCCGGCGCTGGCCGGACGCGGGCCGTATGTCGTGGTGCTGGTGGAGCTGCCGGAATACGGAAATGTCCGCATGGTGGGCAATCTGCTGGGCGATCCACGCCAAGAGGTGCGGATCGGCGCGACGGTCGAGGCGGTATTCGAGCACCATAAGGAGTTCACGCTGGTGCAGTGGAGAGCCGTCTAGCTAGGCGGCAGGTCCAACTCGGATCCGGGCTAGGCTGCACTGCGGCAAAGACACGTCCTGCGTGTCTCAACGCGATGTGACAACCGGACTCTTTAGGTTTCCGCAATGTCACTTTCCGTGCGGGCGATGCCGCTCATCTTGAGAGTGGCTGGCGGGAGCCTGCCTCCGGCCGTCCCTGTCCGGGGTGCCGGGAGGGCAGCGGTCGGATCCAAGGGATAGAGGTGGTTTGCCATGATCACACGACGTACGGCGCTATCAGGTCTCGCCGCGGCAAGCCTCGCCGGGACGATCGGCCATGCCGATGCGGAGAACCCGCCGGGAGTCACCGCCACGGAGATCAAGATCGGCAACACTGACGCCTATAGCGGCCCGGCCTCCTCCTATGCGTCAGTCGCCAAAGGCGATGCTGGCTACTTTCGCATGCTGAACGACCATGGGGGTATCGCCAAGCACAAAATCAACTTCATCTCGCTTGACGATAGCTACAGTCCACCAAAGACGGTAGAAGACGTACGCCGCCTCGTTGAGGCGGATAGGGTGGATTTCCTTTTCAACACCCTGGGCACCCCAACCAATTCCGCGATCCGGAATTACTGTAACGACCGTAAAATTCCGCAACTCTTCGTTGCCACTGGCGCCAGCAAGTGGAACGACCCAAAGAGGTACCCATGGACCATCGGCTGGCAGCCGAGCTATCGCACTGAGGCGCAGATCTACACGAAATACCTCTTGCAAGAGATCAAGAACCCGAAATTAGCGATTCTCTACCAGAACGACGATTTCGGGAAGGACTATCCGGCTGGCGTGCGGGATGTGTTGGGAAAGAGATGGGACCAAGTGGTGGCGAGGGTCGCAACCTACGAAACGACGGATGCGACCATCGACAGCCAGATTATCGAGCTGAAGGGATCCGGCGCGAACGCGCTGCTCGTGGCCGCGATTCCGAAATTCGCAGCCCAAGCCATTCAGCAGGTGCATAATCTGAATTGGCAGCCACTCTTTTTCATGACCAACGTCTCGATCTCGGTGGGCACGGTGATGATTCCGGCCGGACCACAAAACGCTGTCGGCCTCATCAGCACCGAGTACTTGAAGGATCCGACCGACCCTATATGGGACAATGACGAGGGCATGAAGGAATTCAAGGCCTTCATGGCGAAATACCTGCCCTCCGCCGATGCCAAGGATGGCAGCTACATCTATGCCTATTCGGTCAGTCGGACCATGCAGCACGTTCTGGAGCGGTGCAATGGCGACTTCTCCCGTGCGAACGTGATGAAGCAAGCAACCACCATCAATAAACTTCAGATCCCCACACTTCTGCCGGGGATTACCGTGAGCACGTCGCCGACCGACTACCGGCCGATTAACGGGATGCAGCTTGCTCGCTGGGATGGCGAAAGCTGGAAGCTGTTCGGAAATGTCCTCGTGGGTGTCTGACTTGCGCTGGCGGGAAGGCACAGGCCCTTCCCGCCTTTCTCCCTGCCCCTTGCCTTGGTAGGGAGGGCTAATATCATCCGCCGTTGATGATCACCCATGGGGCCGTGGGGCGGAATAGCGCAGCGCGTTCCGCCTTTCATGGGCGCACGGGCCTGTGGCGGACCGGCTGCGCGTCTGCCTCACCCGAACCCGAAGGAGTGATCGGAAGCCAACAGGCTCGAAGCTTGGTTCAGGTGCCCTTGAATGGTCGCCACCGATCCTTGAGCATAGGATCGCAGCAACGGGTCTGCCCCATTCAGCGCCTCGTTCTGGTAGAGGAGTAGGCTTTGCTGGTGTCCCGCCACTTCGTTGTTGAGGTACTGCATGTCCGAACTCGGTCCGAAAGCCGATTCGAAGCTGTTGATCTGGGTCTGGAACAGCGCGGATAGTTGTGGTGGCGGTGGCAATCCCTCCAGGCTGACGATCAATCGCAGCAGGCTGTTCAGCGAGACGTGGTCAGTCACTTCCTGAACGCCGAATTGCCTTATTGCGAAGCTCGGCGAGAGCTGCGAGGCAAGCAGCCCATCTGCGATTTCCTGACTGTTTAGGAATGCGGCCTGCTCTAGAAATTGCAAGTCTTGCGCGTTCGCCATCACTCTCTCCTGTCCCGGCCTCACCGCGGCGGTTGTTTGTCCCATTGCCTGGTCCGGGCCAAGCTATGCAGGACCACCATATACGGAATCAGGATCCCGAGGCTGAGCGCCGCGGCGAAGGCGAGGGGCGCGCGCGCGTCGCCTGATGCATCGCGCAGCACGCCGGCGATCCACGGCGAAACCGTCATCGCCGCATAGGATCCGGCGCTGTACCAGCCGAAGACGACCGCTCGCGCCGCTGCCGGCGTCGCCTGGCCCACCTGGGCAGTTAGCGGGCCAGGAGCCAGTGCGGAGGCGAACCCAAGGGCGAGCAGCACAGAGACGGCGCCCTTTGTGAGAGGTATGGCAATCAGAAGAGCGGCTGTGCCCAAGGCGCCAAGGATGACAGCCGCCTTCCGGCCAAGAAGCCGATCCGCCACAAGCCCGCCAAATGGGATCGCGAGCGCCGGGGTCCATACGGCGAGGCTGGCCGTCGCGGCGGCTGTCTCAATGGAGCGGCCGATGGCAGTGAAATAGCCTGGCAGGAACCCGACCAGCACGGTCAACTGGCCGTTCATCAAGGACCAGCTCAGCACTGCGGCGGCGACGAACGACAAAGGCGGCCCGCCGCGCCGCGCATCATCTGGCGCCTGATCGGTAACGCGGACCCCGCCCCCTCTAACGAACGGGATCAGCGCCATGCTGACCAGGGCTGGGGCGCCCGTCAGCCCGAGGGTCGCCCGCCAGCCGAGGGCGCTAGGAACAGGCCCGAGCAGAACGAGCGCGAGAGCCAATCCCGCAGGCCAACTGGTGATAATGATGGCCGAGGCGGTCGAGAGCCACGGCCCGACGTACCGATCCGCCGTCATCTTGATGGCGAGCATCAAAACCGACACACCGCCGATACCCGCTACCACGCGCGCACCTATGAGGGCGGGAAATCCGGGCGAGCGATTCGCCAGCAGCGCGCCCAGCGCGATCAGGGCGAGGCCGCCCGCCAGCACCGCGCGGTCGCCGATTCGCCGAGCGAGCAGACCGGCGGGCACCGTGACGACGATGCCCGGCAACGTGAATGCGCCAAGCACGAGGCCGGCTTGGGCATGGTCCAGGCCAAGGTCCGCGATAAGGTCCGGGGTGGCGACGGCTGCCGCCTGGAACGCGAAGCCGGGCGTCAGTCGAAGTGCGAACAGCGCGATCAGCGGCAGCGCATTCATAGAGACATGGTGCGCCCGCGCCTCATCCCGCCAAGGCCCGCTTCGCCACGTTCGCAAGATACGTTGCCGCGACCGGCAAGATCGCATCGTTGTAGTCGTACCCGGCGTTGTGCAGCTCCGCGGTCGGCCCGTTGCCGATCCAGACGAACGCGCCCGGCTTCTCCGCCAAATACCAACTGAAATCCTCCCCGGTCATGGCCGGCGCCATGTCGCGGCGCACGGCCAGCCCCGCTCCAGCAGCCGCCTGCGCGGCTAGGTCGTCCTCCGGCCCGGTGTTGGCAGTGAGGAGGTTGCCGTGCCGGACGGCAATCTCGATCTCCACCCCGAATGTCTGCGCAACTCCGGCGGCAATCCGCCGCACCGCCGCCTCGGTCGCGTCGCGCACCTCGGCGCGCAGGCTGCGCATTGTGCCGCGCATCACCGCCTCATCGGGGATCTGGTTGGCGGCGCTGCCCGCCTGCATGGTGCAAATCGAGACGACCACCGCATCCAGCGGGCTGGTTTCACGCGAGACCACCGATTGCAGCGCGATCAGCAGGTGCGCCGACGCTATCATCGGATCGCGCGCCTGGTGCGGAATGGCGGCATGGCCAGAGCGGCCGCGCACCCGGAACTCCAGCCGCGCGCCGGCGGCCATCACCGGACCGTGGTGGACCTGCACCGTGCCCGCCTCCAGCCCCGGCCAGTTGTGGTAGCCAAAGATGCGCTCCATCGGAAAGCGCGCGAACAGCCCGTCGGCGATCATCGCCTTGGCCCCGCCGCCGCCTTCCTCCGCCGGCTGGAACACGAGATGCACCGTACCCGTCCAGTCCGTGTCGCTGGCGAGCAGCGCCGCGGCGCCGAGCAGGGAAGTCGCATGCCCGTCATGCCCGCAGGCGTGCATAACGCCTGGCTTGCGCGAGGCATAAGGCAAGCCGGTCGCCTCGGTGATCGGCAGTGCGTCCATGTCGGCGCGCAGGCCGACGCTCCGATTGGAGTTGCCTCGGCGGATCGTGGCGACCACGCCATGCCCGCCCACTCCGGCGGTAAATGGCACGCCCAGCTCGGCCAGCCGCGCGCACACGAAGGCGGCTGTCCCGCTCTCCTGGTTCGACAGTTCCGGATGAGCGTGAAGATGACGCCGCCACGCGGTCAGCGTGTCCGCGAAGCCAGGAATCCCCACGCTCATGCAGGATCAGGCCGGATCGTGGCCCACCCGGACCAGCAGCTTGCCAAAATTCCTCCCCCCGAGAATCCCCGCCAGTGCGTCCGGCGCAGACTCCAGGCCGTCGATTGTGTCCTCGCGATAGCGCAGGCTGCCCTCCTCTACCCAGGGCTTGGCCAGCTTGCGCCATTCCGCGAAGCGCTCCGGCTTGTCGGAAACGATCAATCCCTGGATCAGCACGCGCTTGGCAATCACGAACATCAGGTTGGGGCCGGGTGGCGGCTCGGCCTCGTTGTATTGCGAGACCATCCCGCACATCACCACGCGCGAGAACGGGTTCAGCAGGGCGAAGGCGGCTTCCTGCACCCGGCCGCCGACATTCTCGAAATAGACATCGATCCCGTTCGGGCAGGCGGACTCAAGCTCGGCGCGCAGATCGGTGCAGCGGTGATCGACGCAGCCATCGAAGCCCAACTCATCCTGCACGAAGATGCATTTGTCTGCCCCGCCAGCCACACCGATCACGCGCGCCCCGGCCCTTTTCGCAAGCTGACCGGCGACCGAGCCCACCGCGCCGGATGCCGCCGAGATCACCACGGTCTCCCCTGCCTTGGGCCGGCCGATATCCGTCATTCCGGAATAGGCGGTCGTTCCCGGCATCCCGAGCACGCCGAGATAGGTGGAGAGCGGCGGCCCGTGCCGATCCACCTTCGCCAACTGCTCGGCGCGCGAGACCGCATGGGTCTGCCAGCCGCGCGCGCCCACGACGATGTCGCCCGGCGCAAAGCCCGGCGCCTCGGAGGCGATCACCTCGCCCACCGTCTCTCCCGTCATGACCTCGCCGATCTGCACGGCGGGCGCGTAGGATTTGCGGTCCGACAGCCGGCCGCGCATGTAGGGGTCGATCGACAGCCAGATTGTGCGGGTGAGGACTTCGCCCGGACCGGGCGTGGGGATCGGTTCCTCGCGCAGCTCGAAGTCGGCGCGGCGCGGCATCCCGCTGGGACGGCGCCTGAGCACGATTGCGCGGCGCGTGCCTTGCCCCTGGGCTACGGCGGCCATCTTCTAGGCGGCCTCGGCGCGGAGGACGATCCGGCCCGTCACCTTGCCGTCGCGCAGGCGCATCAGCGCCTCGTCGGCGCGCGATTGCGGAATTGTCGTAACGGGCAGCGGCTGCACGTCCCCAGCCTGGGCCAGCGCAACCAGTTCGCGCAGATCCTTCACCGTGCCAACATAGCTGCCCTGCACGGTCAGCGCCCGCATGGCCATGATCGGCAGCGGCAGCATCAGCTCGCCGCCGAACAGGCCGACCTGCACCAGCTTGCCTCCCTTGCGCAGCGCGCCGAAGGAGAAGCGCGCCGTGGCGGTGCCGTTCACCAGGTCGATCACGGCCAACACCGGGCCGCCGGCCGCGTCAATGATGCGCTGCGTCACGCCCTCGCCGGTGCCGTCCACCGCCTTCGTCGCGCCGGCCTTCAGCGCGGCGTCGCGCTTCTCCGCGCTCACGTCCACGACGATGATGTTGCGGTGGTTCAGCGCCTTCAGGATGGCGACGGCGTTCAATCCAAGCCCGCCCGCGCCGACCAGCACGATCGGCTCCTCGGGCGCGATCGGCATGACCTTGCGGATGGCGGAATAGACGGTGATGCCCGAACAGGCGTAGGTCGCGGCCACCGCCGGGTCGAGCGTGCCGGGATCGATCAGATGGCGTGGGTGTGGCGCCACGACATGGGTGCCATAGCCGCCATTCTGGTAGACGCCGAGGCTGCGCGGCGTGAGGCACATATTGTCCTCGTCGTTCACGCAGGCGGCGCAATGCCCGCACCCGACCCACGGATAGACGATGCGCAGATCGCCCACCTTCACGCCCGTCGCCTCCGGACCGAGCTTGACCACGCGGCCGACAATCTCGTGGCCCATGGCGAGCGGCAGCGCCAGGCCCCGGTCCTTCATGGACATCCTCTGCCCGCCGCCGATGTCGTAGTACCCTTCCCAGATGTGCAGGTCGGAGTGGCAGACCCCGCAATGCGTGGTCTCCAGCAGCACCTCTGTCCCCTTGGGTTCCGGGGTGGGCAGCTCCATTTCTTGCAGCGGCTTCCCGTTCTCGACCACGGCCCAGGCGCGCATCTGTTCCCTCCTGCAATATCCGGTGGGCACCGCTTTGGACGCCCCGTTGCGCAGCGTCAAGCGGCGCCCCCCGCCTGCCCCAGCACCTCGGGATTCGCCACCCGGATCGGGTGGCCGTCCAGGAACGCCAGCGCGTTCTCGACACTCTGCGGATAGAATTGCGCCCAGACCTCCCGCACCCCATAGCCGAGATGCGGGGTCAACACGGTGTTGGGGGCGCTGCGCAGGGGATGGTCGGCGGGCAGCGGCTCCTGGTCGTACACGTCGAGCGCGGCGACGATGCGCCCGGCGCGGACCGCCTCGATCAGCGCCGCCTCGTCCACGATCGGCCCGCGCGAAGTGTTCACCAGCACCGCGCCCGGCCTCATGCGCGCGATCTCCTCCCGCCCGATCAGGCCGCGCGTGCGGTCGGACAGCACAAGATGAATGCTGATCGCGTCGGCGCGGGCCAAAAGCTCGTCCTTGCCCGCCAGGACCGCGCCCTCCGCCCGCGCCTTCTCCTCGGTCAGGTTCTGGCTCCAGGCCAGCACCTGCATTCCCAGCGCGCGCCCGTAGCGGACCATGCGGGCGCCGATGCGGCCAAGGCCGAGCACCCCCAGCGTCTTGCCCTCCAGCGCCGTGCCCACCGGCACGCCGCGCTGGAATCCGCCGGCGCGGATCGAAGCGTCGCCTGCCGGGATGGCGCGGAACCCCGAGACCAGCAGACCGAGGGCCAGCTCGGCGGTAGCGGCGGAGCCGGGGCCGCTGCCGGTGTTGCATACCACGATGCCGCGCTCGGTCGCGGTCTCCATGTCGAGCGAAAGGGTGCGCCCGCTGGTGGTGCCCAGCATCTTCAATCGGGGCAAGCGGCGCAGCAACGAGCCAGTGAAATGGGTGCGCTCGCGCATCGCGAGCAGGATGTCGAACTCGGCGAGCGCGGCCGCCGCCTTATCCTCGGTCGGGAAGGCGTCGGCGAAGAACGTCACCTCGGCCCGCGCCTGAAGCCCCGACCAGTCGGCCGAGCCTCGCGCCACGCCCTGCCAATCGTCCAGCACCGCGACCTTGACCATGGACACCTCCCGCCCGCGATCCCAGGGTGGAACCGGGGGCGCCGGTGTGCAAGACGTTGCGCGCCGGAGCGGAGGGCTGGATGAGCGAGACGATCGAGCACGCCAGGGAAGGGATCGAACACGCGGATCATGCGC
>DATFDN010000132.1:0-3201 GCA_035252035.1 Acetobacteraceae bacterium
TCCAGGTCGCGGAAGCGGGCGGCGAGCGCGGCGACGATGCGCCCGCCCGCCTGCCGCGCCGCACGATCGAGCGCGGCGACGCTCACAAGCCAGGGCCGAGCAGCGGCCGGATCTCGATCGCGTTGTCCTGCAACATGGGCAACCTCTTGGCGACGGCGATCGCCGCGTCCAGGTCGGGCACGTCGATCAGGTGGAAGCCGCCGAGCTGCTCCTTCGTTTCGGCGAACGGACCGTCGTGGACGGTCTTGGCGCCGCCCGTGGTGCGCACGGTGGTCGCCGCGGCCGTGGCCTTCAGCCCGGCGCCACCGAGCCGCGCGCCGCCCAGCTCGGCGCTGAACTCCTTGTGCTTGGCGATCAGCTCCCGCGTGGCCGGGCCGCCCTTGTCCGGCCCGTAGATTTGCTCGTCCTCGTAGATCAGCAGCGCGTACTTCATCTGTCTAGCTCCTCCTCCAGGCTCGCTCAAAGCCGCATCGCGACCGTCAGCCTCCGCGATGCTGAGGGTGGGTGTTGCTCGCGACCGGAACAGATCCGTTGTTCCTGGTTGTCGTGGCGCGGCTCTCAACGCGCGGCACGCTTGCCCCGCTCGCGTTCATCGCCTGCGCGCTCGGCCTTGACGAAACTGGGCCAGCCGCTGTGCCAAGGGCCGCCGGGCGGCATACCTTGCGCCAGCGCCGCCGCGCCGCCGGCCAAGGTGAAAGCCGCGGCAAGGACGATCCTTTTCGTCATGTAACGCATTCGTCGTGCTCCTATGGACCTGGCGGCGCCGCGGGGTCGCGGTCCCTCCACCTCCTAGACGTTCGAGCCCGTCCGAATTCGACAGCGCGCGCGGATTTTTTCGAGGCGTCCCTACACCCGCGCGTGGGCGCGCAAGAACCTCTCGTACTCCGCGAACTGCTCGACCCGGCTCAGTCCCGCGCCCGCCGAGCGGGGCAGGGCGGGGATGCCGCCCCCCGCGAGCTGATCGATCCAGGCCTCAAGCCGCGCCGCGATCTGGTCGGGGTCATTGGCCACCAGCCCGGCGTTGCGCGCGCGGATCATCTCCGCGAGCACGCCCTTCTCGTAACCGAGCAAGAGGATCGGCCGCAGCGCGCCCAAGTACTCGAACGCCTTGGCCGGGAGATTGCCCTCGTCGCTCGGATGGTTGCGCTGCAAGAGCAGCAGGATGTCGGCCTCCGCCTGCACCGCGAGCGAGTCCCGGTACCCGACGTTCGGCATCACCACGACCTGCTCGCGCACCCCGCAACGCTCCGCCAAGGCGGCGACCTGGCACTCGGACGGCCCATAGAACACGACCCGCACGCGCCGCCGCGATGCCTCGGGGAGACGGGCGATCGCGGCGAAGAGGGGGGAGGGGTCGCGGTGCCCCTCGTAGATCGTGCCGGTGTAGACGATGCTCAGCGTCCCATGTGGCGCCCGGGGGCAGGGCGGGGGCAGATCCTCGGGGGCGTAGTCGTTCAGGATGGTGGCGATCGGTTGCCGATATTCCTTTCCCAAGTCGCGCGCGACCACTGGCGAGACGGCGACCAGGGCCGCGGCGCTGCCCAAGGTGCGCCGCTCCATCACCCGGTCCAGCCAGTCGCGCCAGGCGGGCCGGTCGTTGTAGCTGTTGCCGAACCACGGATCGCGCAGCTCGGCCACCCAGGGGACGCCGCTCGCGGCGCTCAGCCGGGCGGCGGCGATCAGGCCGGAATAGGGGGGCGCGCTGGCCAGGATCAGGTCGGGGCGGAAGTCGCGCAGGACGGCGTTGCCTTGGGTGACGGCGGGCACGATCCAGGCCGCCTGCTTGTCCGGGATCTGCCGGAGCGCGTACCAGTGCCGCCGCAACATTTCCTTCGCGCGCGAGCTCCTCGGGCCGACGTCGCCGGACACAGGGGCGATAGCGTTCGCGCGCTGCGGCGGCGGAAACGGCGCCGGTTCCCCTGGACGGCTCACCGCCGCCCGCGGAATCTCAAGCGGCAAGCTCAGCGGCGCGGCGCGCGGACCGGCGATGACGCGGATCGCGTGTCCCGCCTCGTGCATGTATTTGGCGAACTTGCCGGTGCGGACCGCGCCGATCGCGTTGGTCGGCGGAAACCAGTAGCTCACCAGCAGCAGGCGCATCGGCCGGTCCGCCGGCGCCTGAGCCTCGACCGTGCCAGGCTGAAGCGTGATGCTCATGCCGTCGCCATCGCCTCGGCCCGGGCCATCGGCGAGTCCGCCGCTTCGCTCGCGAGGAAGCCGTCGAACACCAGCAGCAGCCAAATCGCCATGCTGTGGTCGCGGTGTCCCGATTGGTGCTCGTCGAGCAGGCGGGCGAGCGCGGCGGGGTCGAACAAGCGGCTGTCCCGCATCCGCTCCGACAGCGCATGGGCGCGCACCCGCTCCGCCTCCCGCCGGAACAGGCCCGCGAGCGAGGTCGCGAAGCCTTGCTTGGGCCGGGCGAGCAGCGCGGCCGGTAGCAGCGGGCGCAGCGCGCGCTTCAGCATGTATTTCCCCGACGCTCCCCGGATCTTCAGCCGCGCGGGCAGCGACAGCCCCCATTCGACCAGGCGGTGGTCGAGGAGCGGGGCGCGGACTTCGAGCGAGTGGGCCATGCTGGCGCGATCGACCTTCACCAGGATGCCGCCGGAGAGCCAGGTTTGCAGATCGGCGTATTGCGCCTGCGCCAGCGCGTCCTCCGTGCCGCTCTCGGCCATCAAGGCGGCGATGCGCGCGGCCGGGTCGTGGCCGTCCAGCGCGGCGCGCAGGCCGGGAGAGAGCAGGGCGCGGCGGTGCTCGTCCTGCACGCGCGCGATGGTGCGGAAATAGCCGAGCGCGGCGTCGAGGCTGAGTTCGGTGAGCGTCGCCTTGGCGCGCAGCCAGCGCGGCGCGCGGTCGAGCTTGGGATAGAGCCGCGCCAACTCGCCCAGCACGTGGCGCCGCGCCGGCGCGGGCAGGAGCGCGCGCGCCGACTGGGCGAGTTTGTGGAAGCGGTAGCGGCGATAGCCCGCGAACACCTCATCGCCCCCGTCGCCGGAGATGGCCACGGTCGCGTGCCGCCGCGCCAGGCCGCAGACGAGGTGGGTCGGCACCGAGGAGTGGTCGCCGAACGGCTCGCCGAAGATGCGGCCCTGTCGCGCCGCCGCGTCGATCATGTCGATGGCGCCGGCCCGCTCGTTGTGCTGGCGCGTGCCGTAGCGGCGCGCGACCATTTCGGCATACGGGGTCTCGTCCTCCGCGCCG
>DATFDN010000133.1:0-8729 GCA_035252035.1 Acetobacteraceae bacterium
ACCATCGGGGGTTGCTGGGTCGAGGTCGTTGCCTGCTTCGGGGTGTCCGCGGGCGTGGGCTGGGGCAGGGATGTCTGGCTTCCGCCCGGCGCCTGCTTGAGTTCCTTCGCCCGCGCTACTTCCTCCGGGTTCACGCCCGCCCGCTGCGCGACGGCGGCCGTGGCGAACAGCAGCGGGATGACAGCCAAGCCGACGACGAGCGCCTTCTTCATGATGAACCCTCCCTGACGGAATGATCCTGCCGCAGCTTAGGCGTCGAGGCAACGCCCCGCCATCTCCCGCGTGTTCTTGGACAGGCCCGGCGCGGCCAGGATGCGGCGCAGCTCCGCCTGGACCAAGGCGCCGCGCGCGGGATCGAGGCGACGCCATTGACCGAGCGGCGTGGAGATGCGCGCCGCGACCTGCGGGTTCATCCTGTCCAGTTGAAGGATGGTGTCGGCGAGGAAGCGGTAGCCCTCGCCGGAGGCGTCATGGAAGCGCACCTGGTTGGCGGCGAAACTGCTGGCCAGCGCGCGCACCCGGTTCGGGTTGCGCAGGTCGAAATCCGGATGCGCCGACAGCGCGCGCACCGCGTGGACGGTGCCGGGTAGGGGCGAGAGCGCCTGGATCGCGAACCACTTGTCCAGCACCAGCGCGTCGTCGCGCCACGCGGCGTGGAACGATGCGAGCGCCGCCGCCCGTTCCGGGCAGTCGAGGGCGCACAGCGCCGACAGCGCGGCCAACACGTCGGTCATGTTGGCCCCGGCATCGAACTGCGCCTTGGCGCGGCGCAAGCCGTCCGCGCCGCCATCGGCCGCCAGGTACGCCAGGCACGCGTTGCGCAGCGCGCGCCGCCCGATCGCCGCGCCGTCGATGCGGTACGGGCCGGGATCGCTCAGCCGTTCATAGGTGGCGGCCAGCTTGTCGCGCAAGGCGGCGGCGATGGCGACGCGCGCCGTCTGCCGCGCGGCGTGGATCGCCTCGACCGCCGCCACCTCCATTTGGTCGAACAGGAAGGATTCAGAGGGCAGGCTCAGCGCCTCGGCGGCGAAGGCGTGGTCTTCGTCGGCCCGGTCGAGCGCCGCCGCCACGGCCTCGATCAGACCCGGCGCCACGTCTCGGCGCTGGCCCGACACCATCGCGAGCAGCACCCCAGTCGCGTATTGCTGGCCGGAATCCCAGCGCACGAACGGATCGGTGTCGCGCGCGGCGAGCAGGCGGAGCTGATCGTCGGTCATGCCGCGCAGCCGCACCGGGGCGGAGAAGCCGCGCAGCAGCGACGGGACGGGGTGGGCAGGGACATCCTCGAACTCGAAGTCCTGCGCTTCCTTGGTGAGCAGCAGGACGCGGGTCGGCACGATCTCCCGCCCATCCTGGGCCAGGAGGCCCATGGCGACCGGGATCACCTGGGGCCGCTTCTCGTTCTGGTTCGGGGTCGGCGCGGTGCGCTGGCGCAAGCTCAGGCGGTAGCGGCGCGTCGCGGGATCGTAGCCATCGGAGACGCTCACTTCCGGCGTGCCGGCCTGGTGGTACCACAGGCGGAAGCGCGAGAGATCCGTGCCGGAAGCATCCTCCATGCAGCGGACGAAATCCTCGATCGTCACCGCCTGGTTGTCGTGGCGCTGGAAATACAGATCCATCCCCCGCCGGAAATTCGCCCGGCCGATGATGGTGGCCATCATCCGGATCACCTCGGCGCCCTTGTTGTACACCGTCGCCGTGTAGAAATTGTCGATGGCGATGTAGTGGTCGGGCTGCACGGGGTGTGCCAGCGGGCCGGCGTCTTCCCGGAACTGCGCGGCGCGCAGCACGCGCACGTCGGCGATGCGCTTCACAGCGCGGCTGCCCCGGTCCATGGTGAACTCCTGGTCGCGATAGACCGTCAGCCCTTCCTTCAAGGAAAGCTGGAACCAGTCGCGGCAGGTGACGCGGTTGCCCGTCCAGTTGTGGAAATACTCGTGCGCGATGACGGTCTCGATGCCCTCGTAATCGCCGTCGGTCGCGGTCTCGGGCCGGGCGAGCACGAATTTGGTGTTGAAGACGTTCAGCCCCTTGTTCTCCATCGCGCCCATGTTGAAATCCGAGACGGCGGCGATGTTGAACACGTCGAGGTCGTACTCCAGGCCGAACACCTCCTCGTCCCACGCCATCGCCGCCTTCAAGGAGCGCATCGCGTGCCCGCAGCGCCCCTCGTCGCCGCGTCGCACCCAGATCCCCAATGCCACGGGGCGGCCCGATCGCGTGGTGAAGCGGTCCGCGACTTCCACCAGATCGCCCGCGACCAGCGCGAACAGGTAGCACGGCTTGGGATGCGGGTCGGTCCAGGTGACGCGGTGCCGGCCGTCGCCCAGCGTCTCGATCGCGCCGGGATTGCCGTTCGACAGCATCACCGGACAGCGCGACGCATCGGCGGTGATGGTCACGTCGAAGCGCGCCATCACATCGGGCCGGTCCGGGAAGTAGGTGATCCGGCGGAATCCCTCCGCCTCGCATTGGGTGAAGAAGGCGCCGTTGGAGAGATAGAGTCCCGACAGCTCGGTGTTGTCGCGCGGGTTGAGAGTGGTCTCGATCTCCAGCGTGAAGGTATCCGGCAGGCCGGGAATGCGCAGCGCCTCGGGCGAGACGTCATAGCGGTTGGCGCCCAACGCCTCGCCGTCGAGCGCGATGCGCTCGATCGTCTGCCCGGCGCCGTCCAGGATCAGCGGCGGGTCGCCCGCCTCGTTGCGCCGCAGATGCAGGCGCGAGCGCACGCGCGTCGCCGTCTCGTGCAGCTCGAATTCCAGCGTGACGCGATCAACCAGATAAGCGGGCGGCCGGTAATCGGCGAGCCGGGTCACGCGCACTGGCTCGGCGGCGACAGGCAAGGAGTGGTCGGGCATCTTGGGTTCCTTGGCGTGAGGAGGCGCGATGGCCCCGCCACGCTCTAACATCCTGGCGAGGGCAGGAACCAGGGGCTATGGTACGGGCTTAGCCTCGGTCTTCTTTCCCCGGAGCGAGGATGTCCCGATCTCGGTCGCGGAGGTGGGGCCGGATGGCGTTGACCCAGTTGTTCCGATTCCAATTGTCTAGGTAGGCGCGGGGGCGCGATGCGATCTTGGAAGGTGGGCGAGGTGAGGATCACGAAGCTCGTCGAGCTGGAGATGGCCGGCGGGACCAGGTTCCTGCTGCCCCAGGCGACGCGCGAGGCGATCCTGCCCCTCGCATGGCTGCGCCCGCATTTCGCCGACGACGAGGGGCGGCTGCGCATGAGCATCCATGCCTTCATCGTCGAGACGCCGGCCCGGCGGATCGTGGTCGATACCTGCCTTGGCAACGACAAGCAGAATCGCCGCATCCCGCACTGGAACAACCTTCAAGGGCCGTTCCTGCGCGATCTCGCGGACGCCGGGTTTCCGCGCGAGTCGATCGACACCGTGCTCTGCACGCACCTCCACGTCGATCACGTCGGCTGGAACACGATGCTGGTGGACGGACGCTGGGTGCCCACCTTCCCGCAGGCGCGCTACCTGATGGGCCGGGAGGAGTTCCGGCACTGGACGGGCGATCACGGGCGCGAGGACATGCGCCACGTCCTCGCTGACTCGGTGCTGCCGGTCCATGACGCGGGCTTGGTCGATTTGGTTGAGACGGACCACCGCCTGTGCCCCGAGATCAGCCTGGTTCCCACCTTCGGCCACACGCCGGGCCATGTGAGCGTGCGCGTCGCCTCGCGCGGCGAGGAGGCGCTGATCACCGGCGACTTCCTGCACCACCCCTGCCAGATCGCGCATCCGGAATGGTCCTCCACCGCCGATTGGGACGCCGGGCAGGCGCACCAGACGCGGCTCCGCATGTACCAGGAGCTGGCGGACCGGCCGGTGCTGGTGCTCGGCACGCATTTCGCGGGCGCGACGGCGGGACGGATCGTGCGGGACGGGGAGGGGTTCCGGTTGGATGTCTGAGGGCGCCGTCCGGGAGATCGAGAACACCTGGATTCCCCTGTCCGACGGCACAAGGCTGGCCGCGCGCCTGTGGCTCCCAGCCGACCCCGCGCCGGTCCCGGCGATCCTCGAGTACCTGCCATATCGCAAGCGCGACGGCACCTATGACCGCGACGCGCTCACCCATCCCTGGTTCGCCGCGCATGGCTATGCCGGGGTGCGGGTCGATCTGCGCGGCAGCGGCGAATCCGATGGCCTGCTGCGCGACGAGTACTCCGCGCAGGAGCTGGCCGACGCGCTGGAGGTGATCGCCTGGATCGCGTGCCAGGACTGGTGCTCGGGCGCCGTCGGCATGATGGGCATTTCCTGGGGCGGCTTCAACGCGCTGCAAGTCGCCGCGCTCCGTCCGCCGGCGCTTCGGGCCATCATCACGCTTTGTTCCACCGATGATCGTTATGCGGACGACGTGCATTACATGGGTGGCACGCTGCTGACCTCCAATTTCGGTTGGGGCAGCGTGCTGACCGCGATCCTCGCGATTCCCCCCGACCCGGCGACCGTGGGCGCGCGCTGGCGGGAGATGTGGCGCGCGCGGCTGGAGGCGATGCCGCTCTTTGCCGCGACCTGGCTCCGCCATCCGCACCGCGACGCCTATTGGCGGCACGGCTCGGTCTGCGAGGACTGGGACGCCATCGCCTGCCCGGTCTTCGCCGTCGGCGGCTGGACCGATGCCTACAAGAACGCGATTCCGCGCCTGCTCGCGAACCTTCGCGTGCCGCGCCAGGGCCTGATCGGGCCATGGGCGCACAAATACCCGCATTTCGGCGTGCCCGGACCCGCCGTGGGCTTCCTGCAAGAGGCGCTGCGCTGGTGGGACCGTTGGCTGAAGGGCAGGGGGGATGGCGGCGCCGTGCCACTGCTGCGGGCCTGGATGCTGGAGAGCGTGTGCCCCGCACCGATGTACGAGGAGCGGCCCGGGCGCTGGATCGCCGAGCCGTCCTGGCCGCCATCCGCAACCACGCCGCGCCGCCTGTTCCTGAGTGGTGGAAGGCTTTCAGACGAGGCGGGGGAGGGGCCGCCGGCCGCCGTTCGCACACCCCAGAGCCTTGGCGCGACAGGCGGCAATTGGTGCCCGTTCGGCCTCACCCCGGATGACGCGGACGACCAGCGCGGGGATGACGCGCTTTCCGTGGTGTGGGACAGCGCGCCCCTCGACGACCGGGTGGAAGTCCTCGGCGCCCCGGAGCTGGAATTGGAGATCGCGTGCGACGCGCCGCAGGCGAACCTGATCGCCCGGCTCTGCGCGGTGCATCCCGACGGGGCGAGCCTGCGGGTGAGCTACGGCGTGCTCAACCTTGCCCATCGCGACGGCCATGCCGCGCCCGCGCCGCTCGCGACCGGGCGCCGCTATACCGCGCGACTGCAACTCAACGATGTCGCATTCGCCTTTCCGCGCGGGCATCGCATCCGGCTGGCGCTGTCCACCACGTACTGGCCGATCATCTGGCCCGCGCCTCACGACGCCACGGTGACGGTTTCGAAGGGGAGCCTGACCCTGCCCACGCGGGCGCCCCGTGCCGAGGATGACTTGGTGCGCCTGCCCCCACCCGATGCCGCGCCGGCGGCGCGCAAGACCGTGCTGCGCGAAGGCGCCTCGATCCGCGAGAGGGGGCACGACATCGGCGCGGGCGAGCAATTCTGGCGCGCGGTCGAAACGCCGAGCCGCGTGCGCATCGAGGCGATCGGGACCGAGATCGAGATGCAATCCCGCACCGAACACCGCATCCGCGATGATGACCCGCTCAGCGCGCGCATGGAGATGACGCGGCTGCTAGCCGTGCAGCGTGGAACGGTCGAGACGAGGACTTGGCTGCACGCGACGATGCGTGCGACGGCCACGGAGTTCCTCCTGGAGGCAACGCTCGAAGCGTTCGAGGGTGCGGAACTGGTGTGCCGGCGCGACTGGCGGGAGGCGGTGCGGCGCGATCTGGTTTGAGATCGGCCGCCCTATGTTTTCAGCGTGTTCTTCGCCGACGCGCCGGCCGTGGCGACGTCGCGCGGATAGGTGAGCCGCGCGGGAATGGCCAAGGAACTGGCGATCAGCAGCGGAATCAGCATCAGCAGATACGTCCATTCCAGCCCGGTGTTGCCGCCGCCAAGCCAGGTGGACACGGCGCCGAACAGGAGTGGGGCGCCGCCCTCAAGGGTCGCGCGTAGCGCCATGCGCCCAGATTCCGCCCGTCCCCACAGGCGAGGGTGCATGATGTCCAGGCGGGCGGCGTCAATCGGCGGATTGGCCGATCCCAGCATCGCCGCCCCGACGGTGAGGAGGATGATTCCCAAGCCAAGACTGGTCGTCCAAATAGCCGGTCCGAAGAAGAGGACGGACAGGAACAGCGTGATCCCCGGCAGCGCGACGCGCGTGGTGAACCAGCCCCGGCGCAGGAACCATTCCGAGATCCACCCTCCCATGACGACGCCGATGATGCCGCCGATGCCGATGGCGATGACGAGCGCGCTCAGCGTGCTGCGCGAGACACCGTAGTGCTGGGTGAGATAGATCATGCCGAAGGCGCGGACCCCGGCGAAGAAGAAGTATGCGAGCGAGGAAGCGACAATGAGCAGCACATAGGTGGGAAACCGCAGCATGTAGCGGATGGCCCACCATAGGCCGCGTTTCGATGGATCCTCGTGCAGGACAAGATCTTCCCTGGGCTTGACGCCGGCGCGCAGGATGGTCTCCTGCGCCTTGGCCGCGCTGCCCGCCTGTCCGGAATCTTGCGGCGTGTTCCGTGCCGCGCTGTTCGGATCGCGTTCCACGTCCTCCTTTGACTTGATCTCCTCCTGCCCCTCTGAAATCCAGCTCTGCCCGCCGCGCGCCGGCTCCGGAAGGAAGCGCCAGACCCCCCAGACCAGCGCGAAGCCGAGCACCGCCATGGCGAAGAACGGCACGCGCCAATCGATCCACGAGGACAGCTCGCCGCCGATGAAGAAGCCGATCCCTGTTCCCACCAATTCCCCGGCGAGGATCATGCCGTAGACGCGCGCCCGGTCACGGGCGGGGAAGAAGTCTCCGGTCAGCGACGCCACGGACGGGGATGCCGCCGCCGTGACCGCTCCCAGGGCGAGGCGCGTCAGCAACATGAAAAGGTAGGAGGTCGCCAGCCCGCTGACCGCCATCGCGGCGCTCCACAGCGCGATCGCCCATAGCAGGACCGTTTTGCGGCGCAGCCGATCGACGAGGCTGCCGATCGGCAGGGTGAACACGGCGCCCACGAAGGAGACGGCGGAGATCAGCAGGCCGATCCCGGTATTGCCGACGTGGAAAACCGTCTCAAGGCTGCCCGCCACGGCGGATATCGTCGCCTTGTCTCCCGTGTCCAGTCCGAGAATGCAGGCCAGGACAAGAATGACTTGGAACCGGGCCGGGCCGCCGAGCGATTGCTCGACCTTGCGCTTCGCGCCGGCCGCGGCTTCCTGGATGGCGTGTTTTGCCTCCATCACAATCTCTCTTTCCGGCAGGCGAGACGGGTTCGCATGGGCTCGGCCCCGCATGGATAAGCCGTGTGGGCCGGGGCGGATGCCGTCACATTCGCGAAACCGGAGGACGCGGCTGTGCCCGGCCGCCGCGCTGTCGTGCCTGCCAGGCGTAGCGCGGATCGCCGTCGAGCAAATACAGATGGTCAGAGAGGCGGTTGCGCTCCAGCCAGGACGCCGCGGCCTCAAGCTCGGCCAGCGTCATCGCCGCGCGCGGCTTGCCCAGCACGCGCTTGAGCGCGGCGTTGTAGGCGTGATAGCCGCCGCGCGCGGCTTGCAAGCTCTCGCCGTCCTCGACGACCTGCGCCGCCACCATCTCGCCCACGAGCGCGCGCACCCGGCGCTCGGCGGCGCTCGGCGCCTCCAGCATGTCGCCCTGCGCCTCGGCTTCGGGGCGGGCGAGCGCCAGCTCCGGGCCGGGGGCGAGGCGCACCAGGCGCAAGGTCAACGCGTTGCTCTCCAACGGCACGATGCCACGCTCCTCGCGCGCCTGCTCCAGATGCTCCTGGAGCCAGAGCGGCAAGCTCGCCTGCCTCTCCCTGCGCGGCCCGCGCGCGCGTGTGCCCTGTTCCTGCTCCATCCGCCAGCGGAACCGGGCGAAGAACGGATCGTCGGGATGGAACACCAGGGCGCGCTGGCTTTCATAGGGGCCGGCCTGAGGGTCCACCCGCGTCGCCCGCGCGACCATCTGTTCGAGCCAGGGGCGCGAGCGGATATGGGTGAGCGCCGCGACGACCGCGACCTCGGGCGCGTCCAGCCCCTCATAGGCCATCGCGACCGTCACAAGGATGGCGGGCTCGGGGCGGAGCCGGTAAGCGGCGAGCGTCTCGTGCGCGTCGCGCTCGTCGGACGTGGCGAGACGCACCGTTTCCTGCTGAGCGGGTGGCACCCAGTCGCGCAGAGCGCCGAGATACCGCCGCGCCTGCTCCTGATCCGGAGCCACCACCAGAAGCTTGCCAAGGCCGCGCGGTCCGATGCCCTGCGCTCGCCGCTCCGCGCGCAGCGCCCGCGTCGCCTCGAAGGCACGGCGCAGCAGCGCGTCGGCGAAGCCGGTGCGCAGAGCGGTGAACAGCGCGGGGCGCGTCGTCTCGGTGGGATGGCTGCCCGAAAGCCGGTGCGGCCCGGCCTCGGCGCGGGCGCGGGTGCCATCCGGCCCGGTCTGCACCGGCTCAAGCCAGCGCGCCTCGCCGTCGAGCGCGCCGAAGGTGACGGGCAGCACGGCGCGCTCCGCCAGTGCCTGGACACGCGCGTAGCCGACCACGGCCCAGCCCGGCGCGGCGAGATCCACCTCGA
>DATFDN010000134.1:0-2780 GCA_035252035.1 Acetobacteraceae bacterium
GCCGGTCCGCGCGAAGACCACCGCCGCGTCGGCCTGGTCGGCCAGGCTGATCGACGATTTCTCGCCGTTCAGCACGTAGGAGTCCCCGCTGCGGCGGGCGGAGAGCATCAGATGCGCCGCGTCCGATCCGCCGCGCGGCTCGGTCAAGGCGATGCAGAGCAGCGCCTCGCCCGCGACGACGCGCGGAATCCAGCGCGAGGCGAGCGCCCGCCCGCCGTGGCGGGCGATGATCTGCCCGTTGAGCGAGGCGACCAGAGGCACATAGGCGAGGTTCGGATCGGCGTAGCCCACCGCCTCGATGGCGAGGCCCGCGGTGACGCTCGGCGCGCCAAGGCCGCCGCAATGCTCCGGCAGATCGGCGCCGAGCAGGCCGAGCGCGCCCATCTCCCGCAGCAGCGCTCGATCGATGCGCTTCTCCATGTCGCGCGCCATGTAGCCGGGGGCGATCCGCTCGCGGGCGAAGCGCCGCGCCGTATCCTGGAAGGCGCGCTGATCGTCGGTCAGGATGCCGGTCATGGGTGGTCCTCCCTCTCAACCGGCCATGGTCAGGCCACCGGAGACGCTGAGCACCTGGCCAGTGATGAAGGCGGCATCGTCGCTGGCGAAGAACAGGATGGCGCCGGGCAGATCCTCGGGCTCGCCGATGCGGCCCATCGGGATGGCGCGGCGGAATGCCTCCGTGAGCTTCTCCGGGTTGGGGGCGCCTTTCTTGAAGTCGGCGAGCAAATTGGTGTTGGTGACACCGGGACAGACAACGTTGACCGTGATGGCGTTGCGCGCCTGCTCGCGCGCGAGCGTCTTGGAGAACCCGATCAGCCCGGCCTTGCAGGCGGCGTACACGGCCTCGCCGGTGGAGCCGACGCGGGCGGCGTCGGAGGCGATGTTGACGATGCGCCCCGCGCGCCGGGCGATCATGCCGGGGAGCACCGCATGGTGCATGTTGAGCGCGCCGACCAGGTTGATCGCGATGAGCTTCTGCCATTCCGCCGGGGTGCTGTCGGCGAACAGGCGGAAGACATCCCAGCCGGCGTTGTTGACCAGCACGCCGGTAGGGCCGAGCGCCGCCTCGGCCGCGGCAACCTTGCGCGCGACTCCCGCGTGGTCGGTGATGTCGCAGGCGAAGGCGCGCGCCACACCGCCCGCCTCGGTGATGGACGTGGCGGTCCGCTCCGCCGCCGCCGCGTCGATGTCGAGGACCGCGACGCGCGCGCCCGCCTCGGCGAAGCGCCGGCAGGTCGCGCTTCCGATGCCGCCGCCGCCGCCCGTGACGATCACGACCTTATCGTTGAGACCGCACATGGTTCCCTCCCTACGGCCCGGTATCGGCCCGTATGACGGCACCAATGGCGGGCAATATGCAATCGGGGTGGCGGACTAGCGTAGGTAGACCCGCACCTCGGGGTTATGCACTGTCGGGTCCGGGCGCGCGCCGAGACTGATCCGGCCCTCCGCGACGCCTGCCGCGATCAGTGTTTGGGCGACCTCCGCCGCGCTGGCGCGCAGGGCGTCGGCGGCCTGGATCTGCTCGGCGAGCGTGCCGCTTGCGGGGACCACGCTGACGACATCGAACCGCACCGCTGGGTCGCGGGCCTGGGCGGCGCGCACCGCCGAGCGCAGCAGCGCCTGGTAGGTCGCGAGCTTGGTGCCGGGCGCGACGCTGATCAGCGGCGTGCGGGTCTCGGTGCTGCGCGGCGCGGCTGGCGGCGTGGCGTCCGGGGCTGGGGCGAAGGTGCGCTGGTCGATCAGCTTGCACCCGGCCAAGAGAAGGAGGCCGGACAGGACGAGGGCCACGGTGCGGGGTCTGGACAGGCGCGGCATCGCGGTCTCCGGTGCGGCGGGAAGCTTGCAGGACACGGCGCGGCGGGCAAGATGCCGCCTCGCATGGAGGATGGCCAGGGGAGCGAAATGAGCGCGCAGACCAATCAGCGCATCGACGGGCGCCGGCTATGGGACAGCCTGATGCGGATGGCCGAGATCGGTGCCACTCCCAAGGGCGGTGTGCGCCGTCTCACGCTGAGCGATGTTGACCGGCGCGGACGCGACCGGTTCCGTGCGCTGTGCGAGCAAGCGGGCCTTGCCGTGCGGGTCGATGCCATCGGCAACATGTTCGCCCGGCGCGAGGGTCGCGACCCGGCGCGTTTGCCGGTGCTGCTCGGCAGCCACCTCGACAGCCAGCCCTCGGGCGGCAAGTTCGACGGGGCGTTGGGTGTGCTCGGCGGGCTGGAGGTGATGCGGACGCTGAACGATCTCGGCATCACGACGGAGGCGCCGATCGAGCTGGTGAACTGGACCGACGAGGAGGGCAGCCGGTTCGGTCATAGCCTCATGGGCTCGGGCGTCTGGGCGGGGGTGTTCGCGCTCGACAAGACCTATGCGCTCGCCGACAGCGAGGGGATCACGGTCGGCGACGCGCTCGACCGGATCGGCTATCGCGGCGAGGCGCTGGCCGCGTCGTTCCCGGCCGATGCCTATTTCGAGCTGCACATCGAGCAGGGTCCGATCCTGGAGCGCGAGGGCAAGGCCATCGGCATCGTCACTGGCGCGCAGGCCCAAGTCTGGTACGACGCGGTAGCGACCGGCCAGGAGAGCCACGCCGGCACCACGCCGCCGGAGGCGCGCAAGGATGCGCTGGTGTGCGCCTCCCGCGTGATCGACCTGGTGGACCGCATGATGCGCGCTCGCGGCGAGGCCGGGCGGGGCACGGTCGGTCAGGTGCAGGTGTTCCCCAACAGCCGCAACGTAATCCCCGGCGAGGTGCGCTTCTCGGTCGAGTTCCGCCA
>DATFDN010000135.1:0-8217 GCA_035252035.1 Acetobacteraceae bacterium
GGCTGCGGCAGTGCCGCAGACTCCTCGCCCGAGCGGGATACGCACGCAGGCGGGCAATCCCTGGAATGGACCGAGGACCAGCTCCGCGCTGCGCAGAATGTAGAACCCCGCCCAATTCAACTCCGGAAGAGCGCCAAAAATCGCCGCCGCGGCATTTGCCACGTTCGCGAGGGCATCTGTCTCGCCTTCGAGCAGCGCGCCGATCGCTTCCACTAGCTCGTCATACGTGCCGGCATAGCGAGCGCCCCGTACCCAGGGAGCCCGGCGCACGGAGTCGTGCGTCAATGCCGCCCTAATGCGCGGGCCGCAGTTCCGGAACGCGCGCGCGGGTCGGCGCGGGCTCGGCCGGCAGCTTGAGATTGGCTCCCGCCGCCGCCTCGCGCAACATGCTCCGCACCTCGCGCAACAGGGCCATTCCGGCCGGCGTGCGTTGCACCAACACGCTCCGCCGATCCAGCGGATCGGTCTTGCGCTTGACGAGATCGAATTCCGTCAGCCGATCGAGCGCGCGAGTGATTGCTGGCTTGGAGACCCCGAGCTGCGCCGCGAGGCCACGCACAGTCTGCGCCTCCGGGTCCAGGTAGCATGTGAGGAACACGGCAAGTTGACGCGCCGACAGATCGGGTCCGTCGCGGCGGACCAGCTCCACAATCGTCGTCCTCAGGACTCCTGCCAGACCGTCGCCGATCTCCGTCACGCTGGTGCTCATGTATTCCTCCACCGCGGCCAACGCCCCGCTACTTGGGGTTGCATTTCTGCCGGCGAGCAACTTTTAGGCCCGCTCCACTCCTAACCGCGTTAGCGCCTTTCTGGTTGCCACCCCCAATCACTATCGGTTCACGAGCATTACGAGTGCGTCATTGATGTCGTTCGTATTCGTCCAATCGCTGTTCGGCCAGTTTTCGCCAGGGCGCGTGGGTGGGTGCCGCGGCCAATGCCCGTCGGAAAAGGAAAGCGGCCTCGGCACTCACATGCCCGTTTGCCTCGGCCGTTGCCTCGGCCGCTTCCACCGCGAGGGTCGGGTCGAACCGGGTGGCAAGCGCCACCTTCCAGTCTTCCGCCGCCTGTTTCATGTTGCCCAGGCGTGCTTCGGCCGCCCCCAGCAACACATATCCCTCTCGCGCCTTCTCTGAATGCGGATCGAGGGTCGCCAGCACCGTCCGCAGCGCCTCGACCATGTGCGCCTCCTCGCGCGCGCCCTGCTCGGCGGCAGCGATACGCGCCTTCAGCGGGGCGGCTGGCAACCCTGGTGAGCCGCCTGTCAAGTAGAGTAGCGCCGCGGCGAGCGGGACCATGGCGAGCGCGACCCAGACAGGGCCGCGCGGTGCTGCCCGCGAGATCGGCTCTCCCGAAGCGGCGGCGCTGAGAAGGCGCCGCTCCACCTCCAACACCGCGCCGTGGTGTTCGGCGCGCGCAATGCGTCCCTCGGCCAAATCCCGATCGAGCTCGGCGAGCTGCGCCCGGTGCAGGGCGAGCGCCGCCTCCCGTCGGCCACGGGCACTCAGCGCGGGACGCAGCGTGAGCGCGAGCGGGGTCAGCGCCGCACCGGCCAGCAGCGCCGCAGCGAGCCAGATCACCGGTATGGCCTCCATCACCGCTCCAACAGTTCCGCCAGGCGTTGCCGCTCCGCCTCCGAGAGAGGCGCGGGGGGCGCGTTCGGGCGTCGGCGGGCCAGCAGCGCCGCGCCCGCGCCAATCGCGACGGCGATCACGGGGGCACCCCAAAGCACGGCGGTCATTGGTTTGAAAGGCGGATTGAGCCGGATGAAATCGCCATACCGGGCGACCATCCAGCCGACCACTTGGCTATCGGTGTCGCCGGCGGCGACCCGCTGGCGGATGATCCGGCGCAAATCCTTGGCCAAATCGGCATCGGACTGTTCAACGCTTTCATTCTGGCAGACCAGGCAGCGAAGCTGCTCGCCCAGCGCCTCGGCGCGCCGCTCCTGGACCGGGTTGGGCAGCATCTCGCCGGGGTCGCTCACCGCCCGCGCCCCTCCGGTCAGGGCCAGCAGCACCGCCGAGGTAGCCAGCGCGCGCCTCATGACAGGCTCCGCAACCGCGGCAGCAAATCCTGGCGCACCAAATCGGCCGACAATCCGCCTGTCCAGCGCCAGCGCACCACGCCAGTCGGGTCTACCAAAAAGCTCTCCGGGACACCGTACAGGCCGAAATCAATTCCAACCGTTCCGGCCGCGTCGCGCGCGACCCGCACATACGGATCGCCGTAGCGATCGAGGAAGCGGGTCGTGGCCTCCGGCGCGTCCTTGTAAGCGATGCCCCAGATCCGGACACCGCCGCGCTGTAGCGCGGCCAAGGCGGGTGCCTCTTGGGCACAGGGCACGCACCAGGAGGCGAAGAAGTTCACCAGCCCCGGCTGGCCCTGGGCGGTGATATCGGCGGCGGAAAAGCCGGCCGATGGCGGCTGCCCCGGCAAGTCGAACGCGGGCACCTTCTTGCCGACCAGCATCGAAGGCAGCGCATGGGGATCGTAACGGCCCTCCTGCATCCGCACCAGCAGCGCAGTGGCCGCTCCACCTGCTCCGGCGGCGACGGCCAGCGGCGCGAGCAACAGCAGGCGGCGGCGGATCAGCGTATCCATTTCGTCACTCCGCCGCCACGGCCTCGGCCGCGCGCTGCCGGCGCGACGGAGCGCCCACGCGCAGCCGCCGGTCGGCCAACGACAGCAGCCCGCCTATGGCCATCACCAGCGCGCCCAGCCAGATCCAGGGCGCGAGCAGGTTCACGTGCAGGCGCAGCACCACCGTGCCGTCGCGCTGGTCGCCGAGCACGGCGTAGAGATCGCGCAGCCCATTGGTGACAATCGAAGTGTCGCTGACGGTCTGGCGCTGCGCTGCGAAGTTGTGCCGCGAGGGGTGCAGCAGCGCGACAGGCTCTCCGTTCCGGGTGACGCGCAAATCCGCCTCGCGCGAGGCGTAGTTTGGTCCGGGGGCATCGTGCAGGCCGAGCAGGGTCCAGTCATATCCCCCAACGGCGACCGTCTGGCCGGGCTTGACGGCGACAACCGCGCTGCTCGCCAGCGCCATGCCCGCGATGCCAGCGATGGTGACGCCAAGCCCGGCATGGGCGACGGCCGCGCCCCACACCGCCAAGGGCTGCGCACCCAGCCGCGCGCGGCTTGCCCGCCAGGGCTGACGGAGCAGGCGCACGCGCGAGACCAGCTCGGCGAACGCTCCCAGGATCAGCCACGCGGCCGCGGTGAAACCCAGGGCGGCGAAGGCTTGGTGGACGCCCACCCCGGCGGCGATGCCCACCAGCGCGGCGGCCAGCGCCGCCCACCACAGCTTCATCAGCGCGGCACCGAGATCGGCCCGCTTCCAGGGCAGGACTGGGCCAAGGCTCATCGCCGCGAACAGCGGAGCGGCGAGCGGCAGGACCGTGTCGTGGAAATAGGGCGGGCCGACACTCAGCTTGGCGCCGAAGACCAGCTCGGCCATCGGGGGGTAGGCCGTGCCGGTCAGCACCACGGCGGCGATCGAGCAGAGCAGGATGTTGTTCAGCACCAGCGCGCCCTCGCGCGAGACGGGGGCGAACAGCCCGGCCGGTGCAAGGACGGGCGCGCGGAGTGCGAACAGCAGCAAGCTGCCGCCAATCACCAGGGCGAGCAGAACCAGGATGAACACGCCCCGCGTCGGGTCGGTCGCGAAGCTGTGGACCGAGTTGAGCAGCCCCGAGCGCACCATGAACGTGCCCGACAGGCTGAGCGAAAAGGTGCCGATGGCGAGCAGGATGGTCCAGATCTTCAGCGCCTCGCGCTTCTCCACCACGATTGCCGAGTGCAGCAGCGCCGTGCCGGTCAGCCAGGGCAGCAGTGAGGCGTTCTCCACCGGATCCCAGAACCAGTACCCGCCCCAGCCCAGCTCGTAATAGGCCCACCAGGAGCCGAGCGCGATGCCGCCGGTGAGCAGGCACCACGAGGCCAACGTCCAGGGCCGCACCCAGCGTCCCCAGGCCGCGTCAACCCGCCCCTCCAGCAACGCTGCGACAGCGAAGGCGAACGGGATCGCGAAGCCGACATAGCCCGCGTAGAGGATCGGCGGATGAATGGCGAGGCCGGGATCTTGCAGCAGCGGGTTGATGTTCTGCCCCTCGACCGGCGGCGGCCAGATCCGGGCGAATGGGTTGGACACGGTCAGGGCGAACAGCAGGAAGCCGGCCGAGGTGAAGCCCAGCACCCCGATCACCCGCGCGCGCAGCGCCGAAGGCAGGTTGCGCCCGAACAGCCCGACCACGCCCCCGCAAATGGCGAGGATCAGGCACCAGAGCAGGATCGAGCCCTCGTGGTTCCCCCAGGTTCCCGTCACCTTATAGAACAAGGGCTCGATGCTGCTTGAATACTGCGCGATGCCCAGGACGGAGAAATCATCCGCGACCGCGCTGGCGATCAGGCAGCCATAGGCGGTGGCGAGCGCGATCAACTGGCCCAAGGCCAGTGCCGGCGCTGCCGCCATCAGCCGCGGATCGCGCCGTTGCGCCCCCCAAAGCGGCAGCACCGCTTGCGCTCCGGCAAGGGCGACGGCCAAGGCCAGGGCGAAATGGCCGAGTTCGGGGGTCATCGACCCTCACCCGCCGCGCCTGGCAGGCGCGGCGACCTCTCCCGCGCGGCGGGAGAGGTGACTGGAGTAACCACCTCTCCCACATCGCGGGAGAGGCCGGCGTGGGTCAGCACGCCGGGTGAAGGGCCGAGCCCATCCCAGCGCCCCGGAGAGGGCGGCGGTCCGCTCGCCGGATTCCAACGCCCGCTCTTCTTCAGCGCCTCGACCACCTCTTTCGGCATGTAGTTCTCGTCGTGCTTGGCCAGCACCTCGGAAGCGTGAAAGCTGCCGTCCGGAGCGACGGCGCCGAGGGCAACGATGCCCTGCCCCTCGCGGAACAAGTCAGGCAGAACGCCCACGTAGTCCACCCGAACGCTGGCATGGCCGTCGGTCACGCGGAACACCGCTTCCGGACGGCCATCGACCGTCGCGCGTTGCACGCTGCCGGCCTCCACCAGCCCGCCCAGGCGGAAGGACCGGCCAGGGGGCGGCGACTTGTCGGCGATCTCCGAGGGCGAGATGAAGAACACCAGATTGCCGCTGAACGCGGACAAGGCGAGCGCGCTCGCTGAGCCAAGGCCGATCCCGCAGGCCAAAAGCACGTACAGCCGCCGTCGCTTGCGGGTCATGCGCGCCGCCTGCGCGGGTCAACCGCCGTGAGCCGCCGGGCTGCCAGCCGCATCCGCCGCCAGGCGGCAACCGCGAACCCGGCCGGGATCAACAGGCCGAGGGCATAGGAGGCAGCGATGTAAGGCAGGTGCGTCACGCCACCCCCTCCGCCGCCGCGCGGGCCATCAGCAATGCCCGGATCCGCCGCTCCATCACCGCCGCGCGCAGCCGCGCCACGACGATAGCGGCGAAACCCAGCGTGTAGCCGAGCGTCGTGAACAGCAGGGGCCAGAGCATCCCGATGTACATGCTCGGCGCCCCAGTGAGCGTGATGGTGGCGGGCTGATGCAGCGTGTTCCACCAATCGACGCTGAACTTGATGATGGGCAGGTTGACCACGCCGACCAGCGCCAGGATCGCCCCGGCGCGATACCCGCGCTCGGGGCTATCGAACGCGCGCACCAGCGTGATATGGCCGAGATAGAGAAAGAACAGCACGAGCACCGAGGTCAGCCGCGCGTCCCACACCCACCACGCGCCCCACATCGGCTTGCCCCACAGGCTTCCCGTGGCCAGGCAGAGCGCGGTGAAGGCGGCGCCCACCGGCCCGATCTCGACCGCCGCCAAATCGGCCAAGGGATGGCGCCAGATCAGCGCCACGGCGGAGCTGAGCGCAAGGGCGAGATAGCCCGCCGAGGCCAGCCAGGCGGCGGGCACATGCACATACATGATCCGCACGGCATCGCCCTGCTGCCAGTCGGCGGGCGAGAAGGCTAGGCCCCAGACCAGGCCGATGCCGGTCAGGACCAACGCGCCGATGGCGAGCCACGGCAGCACCCGGGCCGACAGGCGCAGGAAGCGCCCGGGATTGGCGAAACGGTGCAAGCTGCGCGGCTGGGGCTGCGTAAGGCTGGTCGTCGTCATGCTTCCGTAATTTCTCCCCCAGCCTTATTAACCCAGCCGCGCACGACGATGAAGCTGAAAGGGCATTGCTTCAAGGTAATGAGCCGCGCACCTGCCGCTGAATCGGCCGGCTGGCAGCGAATGTCCGAGCGCCCAGCACCGTGACCCACGGCCTGTCCTTTAAGGCGATACCGGAACCACGCCAGTGCGGCATGAGGTGTGATCTGGGCCACAGCCGATCGCGATAGCCCGCCGTAATCTTCAGGAGCTTTGATGGGTGCGGAGCAGGGGGGGAAGACCGGCCATGCCGTATGATAACGCTGTGCCCGCAACTCCTTTTCGGGTCGATCAGATCATCGAAGGACAAAACGACGGACGGGGTGTTACGATCGCGCGCGTCTTCGCCTTCCGATCGGGACAGTACGCGATCTATCTGGCCCGCGACATTACTGTGCAGTACTCCGATGACCCGAAAACCGAAACCGAGCAGCGCAAGCGGGTGCTGGCGATCGGGGAGGCGCGCGCCGATCTTGACACCCTTCTGTTCGGTTGGTCCCGCGAGCGGCGGAAGGCATACGACGCCAAGATCGCGTCGGCCCTCCAGTTGGCGATCGAAGGAGAAGAACTTGCCGCGCGAAAGATGATCGAGAGCGCCAGGAGTGACGCGCTCAAGGAGCGCGAGGCTGCTGGCCGGATGCAGTACCTTCTCTGCACCGCCAGCATATGCGTGCTTCTGATGCTGATGCTTGCGGCACTGTATTGGCTGGGCGCGATCTTTGTCTCGGACCCAGCCAACGACTTCGGCTTGGCGGCAGGGGCGGCCCTGGCGGGGGCAGCATTCTCGATCGTGCTGGCGATTCGCTCGCGCACCGTTGCCCCTGACCTCAATCTTCTTGGAAACTTTTCGGACAGCGCGCTGCGGGTCGCGATCGGCCTGCTGTCGGGCGTGTTGCTCTTGCTGCTTCTCTCCTCTGGGGTACTGCCGAAATTGTCCTTTGGGGATGCGGATCTCTCAGCCGCCAAACTGACCTGGAAAGGCGTCCTGGTGCTGGGATTCGTTGCTGGATTCGTCGAGCGAATGGTCCCCGACCTGCTGGACAAGGCACGGCCAGAGTCTGCCGGTGCGCCTGCTAGCGCGACGCACTGACCTGTGGGACGCGGCAGCGAGATGCTGCTCGCGCCCTCTTCGTTTATCGCGATGCTCGCAATGACTTCTCATAAGAGAGCGACTGGAACCCTTGACTGGCGAGAAGTCGCCGCGTGGCCATTCCAACGGCCAAATTTTGCGCCATGGCGGCAGGGCTCATCGTGCTTGACGATATCTCTCCGAATCCGTCCATGGCTTCCTTGAAAACAATTGACTTTGAAGCTTCGTCAAAGACCTGCCACTCGATACTTATCGAAGCTTGCGCCTTCCCATTGCTGAAATCCCCTATCCCGCCCATTGGGAAGCAGATATTGGTATGATTACTCGTGATTCGGCCAGCTAACCTCAGTTGCGTCGCATTAGACGCGGCAGTACGGAACAGATCGCCGGCTGAATTTGTAACGGGGTAGTTGGTGGCGGCGAATTCATGATACACTGCGTCAAGATATCTCGAGTCGGTTATCTCGAATTGTCCACTCCCAGCAATGATAGACGCGTAGGGAAGGCACAATAGTCCCGCACGTATGGTGCCTATTTGCTCTCCCCTTGGTACTTGAGACACGATTCGCTCGATGGTGAGCGGGCGAACACTTGTCCCCTCCGAGATCGTGGGTGGAACCACATCAGCAACCTTTTGGATCGGCACAGATGTTGCGCAACCAGCAAGAACACACATTAGTGTGGCAGCAATCAGTGCCCAATGCATAGCAAGCCTCGATAAGCTGAAGGTCACCCGCGGCGATCCATAGCGAATGGGCAAGCGAGGTATGAACGAGGTGAAGCCTGCCAGTCTCTACGAGCAGGATGCCCTGGCCTGGTCCGAGCAGCAGGCGGCGCTGCTGCGCCGTCTCGCCGCAGGCGGAGCGGTGAACGCCGCGGTGGACTGGCCCCACGTTATCGAGGAGGTCCAAGACGTGGGCCTGTCGGAGCTACGAGCCTGCCAAAGCCTGCTTCGCCAGGCGATGATGCATCTGCTCAGGCTGCACGCTTGGCCGAGCAGCTC
>DATFDN010000136.1:0-9220 GCA_035252035.1 Acetobacteraceae bacterium
GTCCGTGCCACCGCCCAGGTGGCCGGTGTCGGTGATGGCGGTGGCGTACCCCTTTGGCAGTGCCTCGGCGACATCAACCGGGTTGGCGGCGAGATCGGCGTAGGTGCTGCCCGCTAAGCCGCCCACGCCGAGGAACAGGAACTTGCCGTTCCAATTGTCCGGCAGGCGCAGCTCGAACCCGGCCGAGCCGACCGGCGCCTTCTCGTCGCTCGTGTCCAGCGTGCCGACCACGTCGCAATAGGCCGGGGTCGGCGAGGCAGCCGCCACGCTGGTGGCGGAGACGATCGTTACCCCTGGAACAATCCCGGTCAGGGCGCCCACCGAGCAGCCGGCCGCGCCGGAGGAAGTTTGGGCGCCGGCCGGGGACACGGCGCCGAGCGCGCCCAGCAGCAGGACGCCTCCGCCCCATGCGAGCCACCCTGGCCCCCGCTCCTTGTACGAGCTTGCTCCATGTGTCATTGTCGGCTCCCCCTGTTGCTTACCGAGACATTAGAGAAGCCCTGAAGTAAGAGTCGGCGTCACAATAGCGTTAGCGATGTGGGACGGCGGCTCGGTTTGTGAGCCTCGCCCACCGGGCGAGCGCGATGCCGATCAGAAGCCAGATCCCGCCAAGCAGGAAGCCGCCCGCCACGTCGGTCGCGAAATGCACGCCGAGGATGACGCGGCTGAACCCGATCAGCGCGATCAGCACGGCGGTCCAATATGCGATCTCGCGGCGTTGGCGCGGGCCAAGGTCGCGCGCCACGGCATAGGCGACAAAGCCGAATGTCGCCGCCGCGCCTGTTGCGTGGGCGCTGGGGAAAGAGGGCGAGAGGGCGGTGGCCAGTCCTTCCAGGAACACCGGACGCGCGCGGCCGATCGCGTATTTGGCGATCCAGACCGTGGTCTGTGCTCCAGTGAACGTTACCCAGAGCGGCAGGATCAATCCAGAGCGGTGATGCACCCAGAGAAACCCCGTCGCGGTCGCGGCCACCCCGGCCAAGGCCGCGCTGGTTCCAAGCGTGGTGAGCCAGAGAAAGCCATGCAACAGCCAGGGAACCCGATAGAGCGCCAAATACACGCTCACGGCCGCGTCGAAGTCTGTGACGCCACCGGCCATCAGCACGGCCCACGTCAAGCCGCCGAACAGCACCGCCATCCCGACAGCCGCGAGCGCCGGCAGTTCCGGACCGGGGCGCGACGGACGGAGCCGGATGCGCAGCCCAGCCCAGATCAAGGTTCGTAGCAACAGGGACAGGATCGCCGCCGCCGCGAGCGCCACCGAGAGATGTTCGGCCGAATCCAGCGGCTCCGCCGGGAGCCGGGGGCCGGTCAAGGCGCGTAGACCTCCAACGCACCGCGCAGGACGCGGAAATGCGCTGGCGTGCGGGTGGTGATCTCGCCGTCGGTATTGACTGAGCGGCGGTGCCGCGTGCGGACAATGATCTCCTCGCCGGCCAAGGTGCGGATCTCCGACCAGGCGCGGTGCCGCCCGCTGCGCAGGGCGGGGAGCATCAGCAGCAGGCGCCAGGCGCTATCGACCTCCAGACTATACACGTCGAGCTGGCCGTCATCGATGCGCGCGTGTTCCGCGACCGTCATCCCGGCTCCATAGTGACGGCCATTGCCGACAGCGACATGCACCGTGCGCGAGACATAGGTCGTCTCGCCATGCACGATCTCCGCCCGGAAGGGTCGCAGGCGGCGCAGCGCGCGCAATCCCGCGATGGCATAGCCGAGCGGGCCGAAGCGGCGCTTGGAGTCGCGGGTGAGCGCCCGCGCCAGGTCCACGCCAAAGCCGATGCTCGCCACGTTGAAATACGGGTGGCCGTTCACTTCCCCCAGATCGATGCGGCGCGTCTTGCCGGCCGCGACGATCTGGGCTGCCTCCTCAAGATCAAGCGGGAGCCCGAGCGTGCGTGCGAGATCGTTCGCGGTGCCGAGCGGCATGATCCCGAATGGCAGCTTGGTTGCGAGCAGGCCCGGCGCGGCGGCGTTGAGCGTGCCATCACCGCCGGCGATCACGACGCGCCCCACCTGGTCCGCCGCGCCGCGGATCAGGTCAGGCAGCGCTGCACCCTTGGCGTATGGGCGGCACAGAACCGGGACACCCGCCCGCTCAAGCACCCGCGTCACGAGGGGGACGGTGTCGGGGCCGCCGCGCCGGCTATGCGCGTTCACGATCAGCAGGGCAGGGCGCACGGGCGTCATCGGCCTTGCCGGCCTTGGCGAAGCGCGCCGTGCATCCGGCGCCGCCGATTGCGGCCAGCGAGCTGGTTGAGCAGCTCGACGAACATCGAAAAGGCGATCGCGGCGTAGATGTAGCCCTTCGGCACATGCGCGCCGAAGCCGTCGGCGATCAGCGTCATGCCGATCAGCAGCAGGAAGGACAGCGCCAGCATCTTCACCGTCGGGTGCCGGTTGACGAAGCCGGAGACTGGCGCCGAGGCAAGCATCATGACTCCAACCGCGATGACGACGGCCGCCATCATCACCGGAAGCTGGTTCGCCATCCCAACCGCCGTGATCACGCTGTCGAGCGAGAAGACGATGTCGAGCAGGGCGATTTGCGCGATCGTGCCGATCAGGCTCGCGTGCGCATCCCGCGCGCCCTCGTGTTCCCCACCGCCCTCGATCCGCTCGTGGATCTCGCCCGTTCCCTTGTAGACCAGGAACAGGCCGCCGCCGATCAGGATGAGGTCGCGCCAGGAGAAGGCCCAGCCAGCAACGGTGAGTACCGGCTGGGTCAGCCGCATGATCCAAGTGATCGCCGCGAGCAGGCCGAGGCGCAGGCCGAGCGCGAGAAAGAGGCCGATCCGCCGCGCGATGGGCTGACGCTGGGGCGGAAGGCGGTCGGCAAGTATGGAGAGGAAGATCAGGTTGTCGATGCCGAGCACGATCTCCAACGCGGTCAGCGTCAGCAAGCTCGCCCAGATCTGCGGGTCTGAAAGCCAGTCCATCGGCTCGGCGTTTCCTGCTCAGCCGGTCAGTCCCGCCGCGTGCCGAAGAGTTGCAGCAGCGAGATGAATAGGTTGATGAAGTCGAGATAGAGCATAAGCGCGCCCAGGATGGCGACGCGACCCCGCGCGTCGCCATCCCAGGTGTTGGCGTGCATCTCCTTCAAGCGCTGGGTGTCGTAGGCGGTCAGGCCGGTGAACACCAGGACGCCGATCACCGAGACCGCGAACTGCACCGCGCTCGACGCGAGGAAGATGTTGACCACGCTCGCCAGCACGATCCCGACCAGGCCCATGAACAGGAAGGAACCGAAGCGGCTGAGATCAGTGCGTGTCGTGTAGCCCCAGGCGGCGGTGGCCGCGAACGCGCCGGCGCTGATGAAAAACACGCGCGCGATGCTGGCGCCGGTATAGACGAGGAAGATGCTGGCCAGCGACAAGCCCATGAGCGCCGCATAGCTCCAGAACGCCACCTGCGCCGCGCCGGGGCTCATGCGCTCGATGCCGAAGCCGAGCAGCAGGGCGAGCCCGACCGGGGCGAGCACCACCACCCAGAGCAGCGGGGTGCCGGCGATCGCGGCATAGAGGCCGGATGCGGCGGCGGCGTAAGCGACCAGGCCGGTCAGCGCCAGGCCGCCCGCCATCGTGTTGAAGACGCGCAACATGAAGCCGCGCAGCGCGAGGTCCATCGCAGGCCGCGGCCGGGCCGGCCGGAATGGCGGCTGGGTCGAGCCGACATCCCAGGGATCAGGGTTATAGATTGCCATGTCTCTCTCGCTTTCCTTCTGGTGGCGCGCCGCGCCGCGCCCACCAGCTCTCGATGGCATCGATCGCGCGGATTGTTGGTTTCCGCACCAGGGGGAAATCTTCCGCGAGCAGCAGCGCGCCGAGCGGGATCATCCAGAACCCGAGGATCGGGAGGAATCCAAGGAATCCGCCAAGGATCAGAACGATGCCGAGCGGAATCCGCAGCCACTTCGCTTCCGGCCGCAGCACCCATGCCAGCGCCGAGCGGACCGGCCCAGGCAACCGCGCCGTCAGGCGGTGCAGGTGATTGGGAGCGTTGGCGCTCATGCGCGGCTAGACCACAGCCCGCAGGCGGCGTAGCGCTCCGGCACGCCGGGCGGCAGATTGAGAAGGGTGCGAATGGTCTCGATCGCTCGCGCCTCCGCGTCATGCATGGTACCATCGGCGGCGGCGACGTGCTCCGCCGCGCGCAAGATGATCCAGGCCCAGGGCGTTCCATCGAAGCCCGCCAGGACACCAGCGAGCACGCTTGGCTCGCTCGCGGGATCACGCTCAAGCTCGCGCAGGCATTTTTCGAACAGGCCCCGCGCCAGCGGCGATTTCAGGCCCTTGATCTCGGAGCGTTTCAGGTACGAGTGAAGCGTCAGGCGCTCGGCCGCATGAACGCGGCCATCGGCACGCGCGACAGCGGCCGCGGCGGTGTTCACCGCCCAGAGCAGGTTCCACGTGTAGGGCTGGCGATCACGGAAGGCTAACGCTTCGTTTCCTAGGCCAATCGACATTGAGCATCGCTCCTCTAGTTGCTGCGTTGCGCACCCAGGGAGGTCGATCGTCCAGCGGAGAGGTGGCCCAGCAGCAGATCGACACGGCACCGAGGCGCGCGGCGATCCGACATCGCGGAGTTGGCCGGTATCGTAACCAGCGTCTCCGCCAGAGGGGCCCGGATCTTGTTGTGTCGCTCATGTGGGGCCAAGCGACCCGGAGTCAACCGCGGCCCGAGGCTTAATCGGCGGGTGCCGCCTTTTCCGCGCGGAGTTGCTGAACAGCGGCGAGCAGTGCGGCGGCAACGGGAGTGGCCAGGATCACTCCGAACAGACCGAAGATCACCCCGAACGCGGTTTGCGAGAGGATCGTCAGGGCCGGCGGGAGGTCGATGGTGCGCTTTTGGATCAAGGGCGCCGTGACATTGCCCTCGAACGTCTGCACCCCGAGATAGAGGAGCCCCACGAAGAGGGCCTCTTCGCCGCTGACCGAGAGGGCGATCAGCACGGCTGGGATCGCGCCGGCGATGGCGCCGATATAGGGCACGAAATTCAGCAATCCGGCGATCAGCGCCAGGACGAAGGCGAGCGGCATCCCAAGCAGGACAAGGCCCACGCCGCACAGCACGCCCACCACGATCATGTCGAGGAACTGGCCCACCAGCCATCCCCACAATGTGCCGCCGACGTGATCCAGCACGCGGCGGGTTGGAGCGCGTTGCCTGGAAGGCAGCAATTCGAGCAGCCCGTTCACATAGGATTGCGGAGCCGCGGCGATATAGAGCGCCGCCACCAAGATCACACCGATCGTGCCCAACAGGCCAAGCGCCGACCAGAGCGCGCCGGCGACCAAGCCGGCGAGGCTCCGCAGACTCGCCGCGGTGCCGCCCTGGGCGCCCGCCTGGCTGGTGGCGCTGGTCTCGGTCCCAAGTCCGAATGGAAGCTGGTGCAGGACGCGCTGCCCCCAGTCGGTTTGCTGTAGTTGCTCCCGCAGGTTCTCGAATTGCTGGGCCAATCCTTCCTGAAGCTGGCCGAATTGTTCCGCCAAGCTTTGTCCATGCCACCAGACAAGTCCGCCAAGGAACGCGATCACGCCCACGATCACGGCCAGCACGCCCCAGCCGGTGCCGACATGCAGCACGCGCCCCAGCCGCTCCCCCGCGCCGCGCAGCAGCACCGCGACCAGGGCGGCGGCGAAAATGATCATCACCACGTCGCCCAAGGTCGCGATCACCAGGCCGGTTGCCGCCGAAATCGCAATGATCCGGAACAGCGAGGCCAAATTCCTGACGGGGCGAACGAGCTTTGAAAGCTCCTCTAGAGCGCGCACCTCGCGGGCGTAGAGCTCGCCGCGCCAGTCCTGTCGGTCGTCTTCCGCGCGCCGGTCGGGAACCATCCGCACACTCCGTTCAGTGCGGTTCCCGGCCCGATAGGCGATCCATCAAGGCAAGCAAGAGGCCGGAAGCCACGAATGCCATGTGAATGCCAACGAGCCAGGCGAATTCGCGGTTCGTTACATGCTGCACATTCATGAATTCCTCAAGCACGTAGATCGCGGAGATCGCGACGATCGAAGCCATCAGCTTGAGTTTGATGTCGCCGAAGCCGATCTGGCCCATCCACGCCAGGCGCTCCTGGTGGGTCGCGGTATCGAGCCGGGAGACGAAGGTCTCATAGCCGGCGAACATGACCATCAGCAGGAGATTGCCCAGCAGCGACAGGTCGATGAGCGACAGGATTGTCATAACCACCTCGGTGCCGCTCGCCAGGAGCGCATGGCTGAGCAGCACGAACGTCTCCTGCGCGAACTTGACTAGCAGGACGCCAAGGCTGAGCGCGAGCCCGAGGTAGAATGGCGCCAGTAGCCAGCGGCTGGCGAAGATCGCACGCTCGAACACTTGCTGGGCGGCGGGAGCACGCCAGCGTTGCGGAGGCGGTTCGTGCATTCCATTCTCCTCGCGGCAGGTTCGCGGCGTCATGGTGGGCAACGGCGGGTGGCGGACCTAGATATATAGAGTAGTTTCGCGGGAGGCAGGACATGGGCTGGTCGATCCCGGTCGGCAGCGTGCGGGGCACGGTGATCCGCGTCCACATCACGTTTCTCCTGTTCCTCCTGTGGATCGGCGTGGCCCACTACGCCCAAGGCGGGGCGCCAGCCGCAGCCCAGGGTATCGCCTTCATCATCCTGTTGTTCCTGTGCGTGCTGCTGCACGAGTTCGGCCATGTCTTCGCCGCCCGGCACTATGGCGTGCAGACGCCCGACATCACGCTCCTGCCGATCGGCGGCGTCGCGCGGCTGGAACGCATCCCCGAAGAGCCGACGCAGGAATTGCTCATCGCGCTCGCCGGGCCGGCGGTGAACCTGGTGATCGGGATCTGCATCTACCTCGCGCTCGGCGGGCTGGTCCCCGTGGAGGGCTACGAGGTGCAAAACCCAGGCATCAGCCTGTTCTCGCGCCTCGCTTGGGTGAATTTCTTCCTGGTGCTGTTCAATTTGATCCCCGCCTTCCCGATGGATGGCGGGCGCGTGCTGCGCGCCTTGCTCGCCTATCGCCTGGGCTATGGCCGGGCCACCCAGATCGCCGCCTCAATCGGGCAGGGGGTTGCGTTCTTGTTCGGCATCCTGGGCCTGTTCGGCAACCCGATCCTCCTGTTTATCGCGCTGTTCGTCTATTTGGGCGCCGCCGCCGAGGCGCACGCCACGCAAATGCGCCAAGTCTCGCGCGGCATGATCGTCGCGGATGCGATGGTGACGCAATTCGAGAGCTTGTCTCCGCTCAGCCGGGTCGAGGACGCGGTGGAGTGCCTCATCCGCACCACTCAGCACGAGTTCCCGGTCGTGGACGGGGCCGGGCGGATGCGCGGGGTGCTGACGCGCGATGCGATGATCCGCGCCTTGCGCGAGCACGGCCCGGACGTGCCGGTGATCGAGGTGATGGAGTCGGACGTGCCGGTGATCGGCCGACGTCAGAGCCTCGATCAAGCGCTGCGGCTCCTCCAGGAACGGCGCTTGCCCGCGGTCGGCGTGGCCGACAACGACAACCGGCTGGTCGGACTGGTGACGGCTGAGAACGTGGGGGAGATGATGATGGTCCAAGCGGCGCAGTCCCGCTACGCGCGGCGCGGCCCCGGGCGGTAAGACGCGGGAGGTCAGCCCAGCCCCGGCAGCACCCCCAGCCCCATCGCCTGGCGCATGAACACGCGCTTGAGCGGCGGGGCGCGATGCACCGCCGCGATTCCGATATCGCGGGTCAGCCGCAGCAGCCGGTTGTCGTTGCTGAACAGCCGGTCGAGCGCATCAGTCGCGGCCAGCATCATGAGGTTGTCGGGCCGGCGGCGGCGCTGGTAGCGGGCGAGCAGGCCGGGGGCGCCAAGGTCGCCACCCGCCTTGTGCGCGGCGATCAGCAGTTCGGACAGGGCGATGGCGTCGCGGAAGCCGAGATTGAGACCCTGGCCGGCGATCGGGTGGATCCCATGCGCCGCGTCGCCCGCCAAGGCGAGCCGCGTATCGGCGTAGCGGTGCGCGAGCATGGCGGAGAGCTGATAGCTCCAGCGCCGGCCAACCGGGCGCACCCAGCCGAGATGGTCGCCCAGGCGGCGCCTGATCTCGCGCGCGAAGCCCGGATCGTCGAGCGCGAGCATCCGCCGCGCGGTCCCGGCCCGCTCGGTCCAGACGATCGCGGACAGGTTGGGCGCACCACCCGCCTCGGCATCCGGGCTTGATGCCATGGGCAACTGCGCGAACGGGCCGGCGGGAAGGAAGTGCTCCAGGGCGGCGTTGTGGTGCGGACGCTCGTGCGCGATGGCGCTGACAATGCCGATCTGGTCGTACGGCATATGCGTCACCGGGATGCCGGCCGCCTCGCGCAGGGGCGAGTTCCGCCCCTCCGCAGCGACGACAAGCTGGCAGCGTATCGCCGGGCCGCCGGCGACACGCACGACCGCACCCTCTGGCGTCCGCTCCGCGACCGCCTCGGCCGGGGCGAAAACCGAGAGCGAGGGCAGGGCGCGGAAATGCGCGTTGATCGCGACCCGCAGCGCCCGCGCCTCGACCATCATGCCGAACGGACCCGCATCGGCCCCTGCCTCGCGGTGGTCGAAATGCAGGGACAGCCGAGAGGCGGGACAGCCGAGGCGCCCATCGCTCACCCGGATATCGAGGATGGGACAGGCGCCGTCGCTCAGCCGGTCCCAAAGGCCGGCCGCCTCCAGGAGCCGCAGCGAGCCGGCGGCGATCGCGTAGGCGCGGCCGTCGAAGGCTGGGTGCTCCATGGGAGGCAGCGCCGCGCGATCGATCACGGCGGTTGGAATGCCGGCGGCGGCGATCCGGCAGGCCAGCGTCCCCCCGACCGGTCCCGCGCCGATGACGCAGACCGCAGCCTCCGTCGCGTTCCCCATGCCCGATCGTCTCACTTGCGGGTCGTGCTCCATCTGCCTATTCCGCCAGTCCGCGTGCCGCCTGTCCACGGCCTCCTTCCGATATCAAGGGACGAGACGACCATCGATGCGACAACCCCTGGGCTGGATGCCGGCTGCCGCCGCCGGAACGATGCTGCTGCGCGCGGTGCCGGCCATGGCGGCGGAGCCGGCGCCGCGCATCGACGCCGGCGACACCGCCTGGATGCTGGTCTGCACCGCGCTCGTGCTGCTGATGACCATTCCCGGCCTGGCGCTGTTCTACGCCGGGATGGTGCGAAAGAAAAACATCCTCGCGACCATGATGCAATCCTTCTTCATCTGCGCCATGGTGACGGTGCTGTGGATGGTGCTCGGCTA
>DATFDN010000137.1:0-2313 GCA_035252035.1 Acetobacteraceae bacterium
CAGGCACACGATCGTTCGGACCCAGGATGCCTCCCCCCTCATCCCGCCACCGCCGCGTCCGGCGCCCCGGCCGCGAGCGCCGCCATCCAGCCTAGGACCAGGTCGCGCGAACGATACCGCCCGCCGAAGCGGGCCTCTTCCTCGCGCCGCACGATCGGGAACGTGCCGAGCACGTACTCCGCCTCCTCGCTGCCCAGCCCGTAGAGGTGGAAGAACACCGCGTCGAGCCGCGCGCGCCGGCGCAGCCGGTCCTCCTCGTCCCAGGGGAACGGCTCGCCATCATAGCCCTGATCGCGGGCGAAAGCGGCCATGTCGCGGGCGGTGTAGGTCAGGCGCAGCACGTCCTCGCGGACGATCTGCTCGGCTGACTTTGCGCCAAAGCGGCGCGCGAAGCCTTCCATCGGTACGAACGGGAGTTGCTCGACGATGTAGAGATTTAATGACGTTCCCTGCACTTTTTGGCGTGCTACATAGTCGAGTGCAATTGCGCAGAGATTAGCAGCGAGAAGTGGGGCGAACGACTTGAAAATCTGAGTGTTTTCGTCGGATGCTGGCAGGAGCACTGGCGCCTTGTTGCCGAATCCTGCCTTGGGCACCAACGCCGCGATCACTGTCCGGGCGTCCGTGGGCCGCGCGATGTCGCGAAACGCCAGGCCCCAATCGAGACCATCGGGCCACTCAATCTCCGATTCCGCGACCCAGAATTGTGGCCGCGGCACGAAGCTCGGATCGGCGTGCTGCTTCGGGGTCGTGGTCGCGCTGTTAAACGGATTGTGCAGATTGGCTGGATTCTCTACCACCGACGCGGCCCGGTGATCGAACAGGTGGATGCTCCGCCCGACCATGAGCGGCAGCCACCGCGCCTTTCCCTTCTCCCACCGCTGCCCGGCCACCCGATAGGCCCCCGCCGCCACTAACTCCCGCTCGGTCCGGAACTTGGCTGAGTCATTGGTCATATGGAACATGGTGCAATATCGCACGGGCCACACCGCGCATGGCCACGCCTCGCGCCGGTCCACCAAGACCGGCAGGCGCTGGTAGATGCCCCGCGTGATCGCCGCGTCGCGTTGCGTGCGAAACACCGGCGCCGTTCCAGTGTTCGGGTTCACGGCGGCGAAATCGTCCGGGCTTAGCGCGAAGGCCGCCGCCTCGGCTTCCATCGCGTCCTGCTGGAAGAAAGCGCAGGCTGCATTCGCGAATTTCCGCTTCGCCCCGCCAAACACAAGGGCGCAAAACTTGAATGAGCGATGCACATCGGGAAAGAATGGTTCTGGCTTTCGCGCGCCATTCTCGAAATCGAACAACGCCCCCAGCCGTCCCGTCGTGCTGATCCCGCGAAAGAACGACGCCGCGCCCTTGTCGGCGGCAATGCCGGACGGCACAAGCAGCCCCACGATTCCATCGGCGCGAACAAGCCGCGACGCCCGCTCGACGAACAGCGCGTATAAATCGGCGTCACCCCCCGACAGCAGCGGATAATCGCGCGGCCCGAGATCGCGCCGCGCCGCCTTGCTCGCGAAGGGCGTCGCGCCACCGGCGACGGACGCCGCGCTCTCCGCCATCGTCACCGCGTCGTCGTACGCGGCAACCACCGGATCGCCCGCCGCGCGCAATTCGGCGATCATGCGCTTGCGGTCGCTCGCGCGCTGCGCCATCGCCACGTCCGGCACGCGCGCGGCGAACCACTCCACCTCCTGCATCTTCATCCGGTCCCAGGGCGGATTGCCGATCACCGCGTCGAACCCGCCGCTTGGCGGCTGGCGTTCCCACTCCTCCCACACGCCGGGAAAAGCCGCCTCCCAGTGCAGGAACCGGCGCCGCGCCGCCAAGTCGCGCGCACGCGCCACCAGCGACACGGCGCGCGCGTGCGCCTCCACCGGATCAATCCGCGTCCTGCCGCGCCGGATCGGTGCCGCGCCCGCGCGTGGCGGCCGGATTGCCTCCCCCGCGGCGATGCGCGCCGGATCGCCATACGCGCCTCCGAACAGCGCCTCGCGCCCGGCCTCCTCGATGAAATCGTCCAGCGGCAGCCAGCGCGCGGCATGATACAAGTCGAGGAAGCTCCGCAGATTCGCCGTCGCCTCCTCCACGCCACGGAACGCCTCGGCGCTGCTGTGGACCTCACCGAGATCGGCGTCGGTCAGCGCCTCGATTCGCGTCATCCCGGCGGCGGACTGCCGGGCGCGCACCACCGCCTGGCTCATCGCCAATCCGAAGCGCGCGCGCAGATCGTCTTCCACCGGGTAAACGAACTCGCCGAACAGGCTATCGCCCACACGAAGATGGTGGTCCAGGAACGACAGCGGTGCGCCG
>DATFDN010000138.1:0-2718 GCA_035252035.1 Acetobacteraceae bacterium
CATGCGCGCCAGCGCGGCGGCGTCGATCATCCGCTCGGTCTCCGCCGTCAGCGGCACATGCAGGCTCACCACGTCGGATTGCGCGAGCAGATCCAGCAGCGTCCGAAACGCCGCCGCCGCGTCGCCGCGCGGGGTACGGGCGGTATAGAGGATGCGGCAGCCAAGCGCCGTCAGCACGGGCGCCAAGGCCCGAGGCACGGCGCCGTACCCGACCAGCCCCACCGCGCGCCCGCCCAGTTCATTGATGCCGTCCTTCGCCACCGGATCGAGCGCGAATCCTTCGCCCCGCCGCGTCGCCGCGTCAAACATCGGGACGCGGCGCGAGGCCGCGAGCATCAGCGCGAGCGTCAGCTCCGCCACGGCGGGCGCGTTCGTCCCCGGCAGGTTGCAGACGGCGATCCCCCGCCGCCGCGCCGCATCGAGGTCGATCGTGTTGACGCCGACCCCGATTTTCTGGATCAGGCGCAGGCGCGGCGCGGCGTCGATCATTTCCGCCGTGACCGGGCGCAGCGCGTGCCACAGCACATCCATCCCAGGCAGCAAGGCCGCGAGCCGGGCATCGTCGTGCTCCGCGCAAATTTCGATCGCAAGCCCCTCGCCCGCGACCGAAGCGAGCCGCGCGGCGAGATCGGGGCCGGCGGCGTAGTGGAACACGACGTTCATTTCGGCTTCGCTCGCCCGAGCGCCGCCCTCCCGGCGAAGCGGGCGCGGGCGCTCAAGGCTTCCTCGATGCGCAGCGCCTCGTTCCATTTCGCCGTGCGTTCGCCGCGCGCTATGCTGCCGACCTTGAGCTGGCCCACGCCCCAGCCGACGGCGAGATGCACGATCGTGGTGTCCTCGGTCTCGCCCGACCGTGCCGACACGATTCCCGCCATGCCGCTCTCCCGCGTCGCCTCCCAGGCCTGGCGGGTCTCGGTCAGGGTGCCGCGCTGATTGGGCTTCAGCAGCACGGCGTTCACCGTTCCGCGCAGCGCCGCCTCCCGCACGCGGCTGGCATGGGAGACGAGGAAATCGTCGCCCACGACTTGCACGCGGCCGCCCAGCTCCGTGGTGAACGCGGCGAAACCCACGTCGTCGTCCTCCGACAGCGGGTCTTCGACGGAGACGATGGGATAGGCGCGCACCCAGCCGCTCAGCAGCCGGATCATGCCGTCCGTGTCGAGTTCCCGGCCATCCAGGGCGAGCTTGTACTTGCCGCCCCGGCCGAACTCGCTCGCCGCGACATCAAGGGCGATCGCCACGTCCGACGGAGCCTTGAAGCCGGCGCGCTCAATGGCGCGGGTCAGCATCTCCAGCGCCGCCTCGTTCGACTTGAAGGCTGGCCACCATCCGCCCTCGTCGGCAACCCCGGCGCGCTGGCCCGCCTCGCCCATCAGGGCGCCCGCTGCCCGATAGATCTCGGCCGTCCAGTCGAGCGCCTGGGCGAAGCTCCCGGCCCCTGGGCAGGTCACGAGGAAATCCTGGATGTCCACCCGCCGCTCGGCGTGGGCGCCGCCGCCAAAGATCTGGATTTGCGGCAGCGGCAGCGTGACCGCCTCCGCCCCGCCCAGATGACGGTAAAGCGGCTCGCCGGCCGCCGCCGCGGCGGCGTGGGCGGCGGCGATCGAGATCGCGATCAGCGCGTTGGCGCCGAGGCGGGACTTGCTGGGCGTGCCGTCCAGCGCGATCAGCTTGCGGTCGAGCGCCGCCTGGTCCGCCGCGTCAACGCCCACCAGGCCGCGCGCGATCTCCGTGTTGACGTAACCCAGCGCGCGGGTCACGTCGTAACCGCCGAAACGATCCCCGCCATCGCGCAGGTCGAGCGCCTCGGCGGTCCCGGTCGAGGCCCCGGCGGGCGCGATGCCCCGCCCGACCGCGCCATTCTCCAGCAGGATGTCGGCCTCGATCGTCGGCCGGCCACGGCTGTCCCAGACGCGGCGGCCATGCACGAAAGCGACGCGGGTATCGGTCATTCACCCTCTCCTCCGGCCAGCGCGTGATCCCACGCCGCCCGCACGGCGCCGAGCCGGTCAACGGGATCGGCGAGCAGCGCGCGGCCGACCCGGCGAACCCGGTTCCGCTGAGCCTCGGTGGTGATGTATTCCACCGGCGATTTCCCATCCACTCGCGCCAGGAGCAGTCCCGGCAGCAGATGCGCCGCCCTCGCCTCCAACCCGGCGGGTGCCTCCCAGGCCACGCCGGCCAGATAGGCGGCCGTCAGCGCATCGAAGCAGGCAAGGAAGCCCGCGCGGGCGGCTTCTGTCCACAGGCATTTGAGCAGGAGGTGATTGAGGCAGAATGCGAGATCGAACGCGGGATCGCCCCACCAGGCGCATTCCGCGTCCAGGAAGACCGGTCCGCGCGGCCCGGCCAGGATGTTCTTCGGGCTGACATCGCCATGCACCAGCGCCCGCTTCGTCCGCGAGGTGGTCGCGACCAGACCGCGCAGCGCGCCGGCGCGATCCGGATGCGCCGCCGCCGTGGCGAGCAAGTACGGCTCCAGCCGGATCGCATGGAAGATGGCGTCGGTCGCGAACGAAGGCGCGACGGCGGGATCGGCCGCGCTCGCCGCGTGGATGCGGGCCAGCGCGCGCCCGACCATGGCGGCGAAGGCGGGATCGGCGTGGCCGTCGCGCAGCAGGGATTTCCATAGCGGATGCGTCGCGGGCGGCAAGTACGCCATCGCCAGCGTGCCGGTCGCCTCATCGTGGCCGAGCAGGGCGGGCGCGGCGCCCGGCG
>DATFDN010000139.1:0-3668 GCA_035252035.1 Acetobacteraceae bacterium
TGCCCGCCCGCGCCTCGTCCTAACCAGCGCCGCCGGGCTGCTGCAACGCGTCCCGCCCCGCGCCCGGCTCGCGGAACGCCGCGTGCGCGTCGCCGTGGGGGACGAGGCCGCGCCGGAGTGGCTGCGGGCAACTCTGGAGGCATTCGGCTACCACTTCAACGAGCGTGTGGAGGAGCCGGGCGAGGCCGCCTTGCACCATGCCGCCGCCGACGTGTTCCCCGCCGGCAGCCTGACACCGGTGCGGTTGGAACTGGACGGCGATCGGATCGCGGCGATTCACGATTTCGACCCTGCGAGCCAGCGCAGTGTCGCCGCCCGCCAAGAGTTGACGCTGCTGCCCGCGACCGAGGGCTTCGCCATTCCTGGCGAGCGGACCGGCGCCGTCGCCGACCGGCTCCTGCCCGATGGTCCGCTGGACACGCTGTTCGATGCGGTGTCCTGCGCTCTCGTCTCTTTGGAAGGGGGGGTCGAGGAGAGGTTGGACGACTGGCTCGCCACGATCGCCGATTCCTGGGAGGCCCGCCGGCTGGTCAGCCGCGCGATGGGCGGTGGCGAGGCTGGACCGCCCGAGCGGCTCTATCTGTCCGGGGAGGAAGTGGCGACGGCCCTGAATGGAAGCGATGTCGCGGCCTTCGGCCCCGAGGGCGAGCTGGTCGGCGCCGAATCCCTGGAGGGCGAGCCGTCCCGCACCGCCGCCGATCTCGCGACACGCGCCCTCGCGCGCGCCGAGGCGGGCGATTCTGTCCTGATCTGCGCCGCCGAAGCCGACGCCTTGGCACGCCAGCTCCGGCGCCGGATGCGCTCGGCGCCGGAGCGGCTTGGCACCTGGCGGGAGGCGCTTGGCCTGCCGCCAGGGCGGGTCGGGCTGCTCGGCCTGCCGCTCACCGAGGGCTTTCGTCTGGATGGACGCAGCCTGCTCGCCGGGGATGCCGCCGTCCCGCGCGCCCACGCCGCCCACGTGGAAGCGGCGCTGTCGGGCGACGAACTGCGCGTGGGTGATCTGGTGGTGGAGCGCGAGCACGGCCTTGCCCACCTGGCGGGGCTGACGCTTCTGGAAGAGGAGACCGGAACGCGGGAGTGCCTTTCCCTCGAATTCGCCGCCGACCAGCGGTTGCTGATCCCCGCCGAGAACGCCGGCGAGGTCTGGCGCTACGGCTCGGCCGAGGCCGCCGCCGCGCCCGACCGCCTGACCGGCGAGGCGTGGCGCCGCCGCCGCGCCGAGGTGGAGGCCGAGATCGCGACGATGGCGCGCGGCATCGTCGAGCGCCAGCGCGCGCGGGAACAGGCGCGGGCGCCCGCCATCGCGCCGCCGCGCGCCGCGATGGATCGTTTCACGCGCCGCGTTCCCTACGCGCTGACCGAGGACCAGCAGACGGCGATCGATGCCGCGCTTGCCGACATGGCGCGGCCCCGGCCGATGGAGCGGCTGGTGTGCGGCGATGTCGGATTCGGCAAGACCGAGGTGGCGCTGCACGCCGCCGCCGCGGCGGCCCTGGCCGGTTTCCAGGTCGCCGTCGCGGCCCCCACCACCCTGCTCGCCCGCCAGCACCTTGAGACGTTCCGACGCCGGCTCGGCGGATTTGGCCTCGGCATCGGGCCGCTGATGCGTTCCAGCGCCTCGGCGGAGTCGCGGGCCACGCTCGCGGGGTTGCGCTCGGGCGACATTCGGATCGTGGTCGGCACGCACGCGCTGGCCGGGAAGGACGTTCATTTCGTCAATCTCGGACTCGTGGTGGTGGACGAGGAGCAGCGTTTCGGAGAAGCGCAGAAGCGCCGGCTGCGCGCGCTGCGCCAGAGTGCCCATGGGGGCGTTCACGCCCTGACCATGACCGCGACGCCGCTGCCGCGCAGCTTGCAAGCGGCGCTGCTCGGCCTGTTCGACCTCAGCCTGCTCACCACGCCCCCCGTGTCGCGCCAGCCGGTGCGCACCTTCGTGCTCGACTTCGACGGCGCCGTGGTGCGGACGGCGCTGATGCGCGAGGCGCGGCGGGGCGGGCAGAGCTTCCTCGTCTGCCCGCGCATCGAGGATCTGCCGCCGCTCGCCGCGCGGCTCGCCGAGCTTGTCCCGGAGCTGAGCATCGCGCAGGCACACGGCAAGCTGGACGGTGACGCTCTCGATCAACTCATGATGGACTTCGCGCAAGGCCGCACCGACGTGCTGCTCGCGACCAGCATCATCGAGGCCGGACTCGACATCCCCAACGCCAACACCATGCTGGTCTGGCGTCCCGACCGTTTCGGCCTGGCGCAGCTTCATCAGTTGCGCGGCCGGGTCGGGCGTGGGCGAGCGCGCGCCAGCGCCTATTTGCTGACCGACCCCGCCCATCCAGTGAGCGAGCCAGCCCGCAAGCGGCTGGAGCGGCTGGCCACGCTGGACAGCCTCGGCGCGGGCTTCGCCGTCAGCGCGGCCGATCTCGACCAGCGCGGCGCGGGCGACCTGCTGGGCGAGCGCCAAGCCGGCCATGTCCGCCTTATGGGCAGCGAACTTTATGGCCACACGCTCGCCCGCGCCATGGCTGAGGCACGGGGCGAGCCCCCTGCCCCCGAATGGACGCCCGCCATCGCCGTTGGCGTGGACGCGTACGTGCCCGCCGACACGGTGGTCGAGCCGGATCTTCGGCTGGAGCTGTACCGGAAGCTAGCCCGCGCGGACTCGCACGAGGCGGTCGCGTCCCTTGCCGAAGAGATCGAGGACCGCTTTGGCGAGCTGCCCGCGCCCACGCGCGCCTTGCTGGATCTCGCGCGGCTGCGCCTGACCTGCCGCGCCTTGGGCGTTGGCGCCGTGCGGGCAGGCCCGGCGGGCATCGCGCTCGCCCCGCGCGAGGACGCGGACGTGCCGGCGCTGATCGCGCGACTCGCCGACCGCTCGCCGCTGCACTGGAGCCGGGACAGGCTGATCCTTGAGATCGCGGAGCCGCAGCCGGAGGCGCGGCTCGCGCGCTTGCTGCATGTGCTCGAAGGGACGGCGTGACGGCCTAGAGTGCCGAAGGCGATTGCGGACGGGCGCGGCCTGGGTGTGCAGGCCACGTGGCGGGCCGCTGCACTGGATTCGCCGTGCGAGGGCGCGACGACAACCAAAATCGCCTTCGGTGGCCCGGATCTGCGGACGCCGTGCATCACCGACTCGGCCAGTGGCTGTATCCTGGCCACGCGGTTGCCGACGCCAGGCCGAAAACCGCCATTCGCAGCGTGAACGCGGGGGCGTTTGCGGAGTTGTGACCTTCGGCCGATCGCCACTGCTTGCGGCATTTCCCATCTAGGCGAATCTAGGAGTCTTTTCCGCACATGGCCCCCAACATATACCACCTCCACCCCGTGGTGGCGGGACCGCTTGACGAGTGGCCCCGCCATTTGGCGCGCGGCCGGGCCATGGGCTTCGACCATATCGGCACCGCGCCCTTGTTCGCGCCCGGCGCCGCGGGCGACATCTTCCTTTCCGCCGACCATGAGCGGCTCAACCCCACCCTCGTGGCCGGAGGGGAGGCGGATGCGGACGCCGGCATCGCCCGCTTGGCGGAGGCGTGCGCCGGCCATGAGCTGGGCCTCGTGCTGGACGTGGTGCTCGATCGTGTCGCGGCTGACGCGGCGCTGCGGGAGCGCGAGCCGGATTGGTTCCATCGTCACGAGCCATTCTCCGATCCCCCCGACCCGCGCCGCCGTCCGCCGCC
>DATFDN010000140.1:0-3219 GCA_035252035.1 Acetobacteraceae bacterium
ATATCGCGTCCTTGCGCGAGCGGGGGATCGAGGTGATCGTGGTCTCTTCGGGGGCCATCGCGCTGGCGAGACGCTCGCTCGGCCTCACCCAGAAGCGGTTGCGGCTGGAGGAGAAGCAGGCGGCGGCGGCCGTGGGACAGATCCGGCTGGCGCAAGCCTGGACCGAGGCGCTGTCGGCGCGGTCCCTGACCGCCGCGCAGCTCCTGCTGACGCCCGACGATACCGAGGACCGGCGCCGCTACCTCAACGCGCGCGCCACCTTGCACACGCTGCTCGCGCTCGGCTGCGTCCCAGTCATCAACGAGAACGACACGGTGGCGACCGCCGAGATCCGCTTCGGCGACAATGACCGGCTGGCCGCGCGCGTGGCCGAGATGGTGCAGGCGGATCAACTCGTCCTGCTCTCCGACATCGACGGGCTCTACTCCGCCGATCCGAAGCGCGATCCCCGAGCGCGCCACATCCCGGTGGTGGAGGCGCTCACCCCAGAGATCGAGGCCATGGGGGGCGAGCCGCCGCCCGGCTACTCCTCGGGCGGGATGCGGACCAAGCTGGTCGCGGCGCGGATCGCGACGCAGGCGGGATGCGCCATGGCGATCGCGCTCGGCCGCTCCGACCGGCCCCTGACCGCGCTGCTGGAGGGCGCGCGCTGCACCTGGTTCCTGGCAGCGCCGGAGGGACGCTCGGCGCGCAAGCGTTGGATCGCGGGCGCTCTGGCCCCGCTCGGGGCGCTTGGGATCGATGCCGGCGCCGCGCGCGCCTTGGCCGCCGGCAGTTCGCTGCTGCCCGCGGGCGTGCGGCGTGTGGAAGGCGTGTTCGAGCGGGGCGACCCGGTGGTGGTGCGCGGCCCGGATGGCACGGCGCTGGCGCGCGGCCTGTCCGCCTACGCGAGCGCCGATGCCGAACGGATCGCAGGCCACCGCTCCGACGAGATCGAAGGGTTGCTCGGCTGGCGGGGACGGGACGAGATGATCCATCGGGATGACCTCGTGCTGCTGTAGTTGATTGAGGGATCCAGTCAGGTGCGGGGATTGACTCCCTCCCCGCCTCGGGGGGCGGCAGAGGCGATGCGGATGGTGCCGATGCGGAGCGGCGCCCGGCCATCATGTTATCCGGTCCCGCGGAGAATGCGGCGAGCTAGACGCGAGCACTACCTGGGCACTTTTAGCGAGCTGTGTTGTTGCACTGCACCGGCACGCGCTGATGATCCGCATTGTCTTGTGAACGAACGAGCAAAAAAGGGGCGGCGTTAGCCGAGGATGAACGACCTTACCACGCGCCTATCCCGAGGCACCGAGGATCCCCAGCCCCGGACTCCGGCGACCGACCTTTTTCTTGCTTATGCCGCGATGGTGCCGATCGCCGGGGGGCGCTCGCGTCATGGCGGCGTCCCGCCGCGCGGTCTGTCGTCGCGCCGCTGACAGCCGGCTGGGCCGGGGCGGTTCTCTGCTTCCTGGCGGGCGTGCGGCGCGGGCTGAGCTTCCGCCAGGAAGGCGGCCCGACTGTTGCGCAGCTCGCCTCCATGATGTGGCTGTTCGTGACCGGGGCCGGCGCGTTGCTGGCGCCGCGACGCCTCCCCGCGCTGGCCCTGCTGCTCTTGGGCTATGGTAGCGAGGCGGTGCTCGACCCGATCGCCGCGCGGCGGCACGAGGCGCCACGCTACTTCGCGCGGCTGCGTCCGGTGCAGTTGCTGGTCCCGATCGCCAGCCTGCTGCTACTGCTGGCGACGGAGCGCGAGCGAAGCGGCGGAACCCGTTGGAAATGAAGCAAGTGGTCAAGCAGGCGATCAGGCCGGTCGCTGCCGCGATCGTGATCGGCGCCATCGGCGCATCGCGCGGAGGTGCGCACCCATAAGATCAAGCTCGCGTGGAGCAGGGGGGAGAGGATGCCCGTCGTCAATCTCGAAACAAAACTGCGAATGTTTTCGGACCATTGGGCGCCGAAAATCGTCGCCGCCTTCAACGGTCATGATGTCATGGTGGTCAAGGTTCGGGGCGAGTTCGTCTGGCACTCCCATCCCGACACGGACGACTTTTTCCTCGTGCTCAAGGGCAACCTGACGATCCAGCTCAGGGACGGTGAGGTGCATCTCGGTCCTGGGGATCTTTACGTCGTTCCGAAAGGCGTCGAGCACCGTCCGGTGGCCGAGGACGAGGTTCACCTCTTGCTCATCGAGCCAGCCAATACCCCGAATGCTGGGGACATGGCGACTGCTGTCGTGAAGGAAGCCATCTAGCTTCGCCGCTCGGTTGTCTCGCGCCGAGCATCCGAGGCGCCACGCATTGACGCTGCCCGCGCGCAGGCGCGAAAATCTCAGCCATTCTCGAAAGGAACAGTCCCGATGAACGTCATCGCCTCCCCGGCCGCGCTGGCCGGCATCTCCGAGCAGGAATGGAAGATCCGCTGCGACCTCGCCGCGCTCTATCGGCTGGTCGCGCATCACCGGATGACCGATCTCATCTACACGCATATCAGCGCGCGGCTGCCCGGCCCGGAGCACCACTTCCTGATCAACAAATATGGCGTGAACTTCCACCAGATGCGCGCCTCCGACCTGGTGAAGATCGATCTCGACGGCAACGTTGTCGAAGAAGGGGCCGACCCGCGGAGCCGAAGGGTGAACGCGGCCGGCTTCACCATTCACTCCGCCATCCATATGGCGCGGGAAGACCTGATGTGCGTCGCCCACACGCACACCGCCGCCGGCATCGCCATCTCGGCGCAGAAGCATGGGCTGCTGCCGCTGTCGCAGCACGCGCTCAAGTTCCATGGGCGGCTCGCGTATCATCGCTATGAAGGCATCGCGCTCGATCTCGACGAGCGGGAGCGCCTGGTGCGCGACCTGGGCGAGCACAAGGCGATGGTCTTGCAGAATCATGGGCTGCTGGTGGGCGGCACATCGATCCCGGAGGCGTTCCACATGATCTATATGCTGGAGCGCGCCTGCCAGGCCCAGGTCGCGGCCCTGTCGGGCGGCGCCGAGCTGCTCATTCCGCCCGAGGAGGTGTGCCGCCACACCGCCGAGCAGTTCCGCCGCCAGGAGAACGACGAGCATTACGCGCTGGTCTGGAGCGCGGCGCTGGAGCTGATCGAGGGCGGGCGGCCGGATTTCCGGAGCTGATTTCGCCGCGCTTTTCCCCTCCCCCCGGCCTCCTCCCGCGAGGGGAGGGGGAGGAGGAGAAAGCCCCCTCCCCTCGCGGGAGGGGGTGGGGGGAGGGG
>DATFDN010000141.1:0-12035 GCA_035252035.1 Acetobacteraceae bacterium
AGCCCGCCCCGCCCGGACCCGTCATCCCGGACACGCCGCTCCCGTTCGCGGCGCTGCGCGGCGCCGATGCCGATTTGCACGCGCGGATCGGGACGCTCGGCCTGGGAGCGGAGACGCTGCGCGGTGTCGATACGCGGCTCCGATCGGCGGGCGGCGCGCTGGCGCTCTCGGCCCAAGGCACGTTCGGCACCGCGCCGATCGCGCTGACCGTGACCGCCGATGCCCATGACCCGCCCAACGTCGCGCTGGCGCTGAACGCCCCGGCCCTGCCGGCTGCCACCCTGCTCGCTGCCCTGGGCCAGCCTTCCTTCGTTGCCGGCACCCTGGCCGTCACCGCCAACCTGCGCGGCGCCGGGTCCAGCCCGCACGCGATCGCCGCCAGCCTGGACGGCGTGGCCGCCGTGACGATGCGCGGCGGCACGATCGATGCTCGGGTGCTGGAACGTGCGCTCGGACCGCTGATCGCGCGGGCCAATCCGCTCGGGGCGGTCGGCGGTGGCCAGAGCGAAGTGCGCTGCCTGGTCGCGCGCGCGCGCGCCGCGCATGGGACCGCCCAGCTCGCGCCGCTGCTGCTGGCCTCCTCGCTCATCACGGTGGACGGGAGCGGGCGCGTCGATCTGGCCACGGAGACGCTCGATCTCCATTTGCACCCCCAAGGACGGGCCGGCGGGGTGGACTTCTCGGTGCCGGTGACGGTGACGGGCGGATTCCGATCGCCGCGCTTCGGCACCTCGGAACCCGACGCGGCGGCGGCGGGCGTGCGGACCGTGCTCGGCGTGCTGGCCGGGAAGGCCGGGCTGGGCGCCGCGCCGGCGGGACCGTCCTGCGAGGCCGCGCTGGCGGCGGCGCGGGGGTGAGGAAAGGACGGGTCCAGTGAAGCGTTTCTGGACGGAGGCGAGCATTCGGCCCATGCGGGAGGGCGGGCGCTCACGTTTCGCGATCCTGCTCGATGGCCGGCCCATGCACCTTCCGGGCGGGGCGGTCCTGCGCGTCGGGCCGGAGGCGCTGGCCCGCGCCATCGCCGCCGAGTGGCAGGCGGCCGGGGCCGATGGCCGGGAGGTCTCGTTCGACGACACGCCGCTGACCCGCCTCGCGGGCACGGCGCAGGAGCGAATCGCTCCCGACCCCTGGCCGACGATCGATGCCATCGCCCGCTACGCGGAATCCGACCTCCTCTGCTACCGCGCCGACCAGCCGGCCAAGCTGGTCGCGCGCCAGGAAGCGGAATGGCAGCCCTGGCTCGATTGGGCCGTTCAGGAGTATGGCGCTCCGCTGCGCGTCACGACGGGCGTCGCGCCGATCAGGCAGCATCGGGACAGCATCGCGGCGCTGCGCGAGGCGGTGGCGGCGTACGACGCCTATGGGCTGGCCGCGCTCGGCATCGCGGTGCCGGCGCTGGGGAGCCTGGTGCTCGGCCTGGCGTTGGCCGAGGCCCGGCTCGACCCGGTCCGCGCCTATGCGGTGAGCGCGCTCGACGAGCTGTTCCAGGCCGAGTTGTGGGGCGAGGACGAGGAGGCCGCCGCCCGCCGCCAGGCGATCGCCGCGGATGTCGAACTCGCCGCGCGCTTTCGGCTGCTGGCGCGAGGCGCCGCATGAGCGCCAAGCGCGTCGTCATCAGCGGCCGGGTCCAGGGGGTTGGCTACCGCGACTGGATGGCGTCGCGCGCCCGCGCGCTCGGCCTCGATGGCTGGGTCCGCAACCGGAGCGACGGCACGGTGGAGGCGCTGGTCGCCGGAGAGGCGGACGCGGTCGAGGAGCTGCTGCGCCGCTGCCGGCGCGGACCGCGCCTGGCCGAGGTGGCGGCTATCGTCGAGGAACTGGCCGACCCGCCCGAGGCGCCGGGGTTCGTGCGGGCGCCGGATTTGTGAGCGGGACGTTCTACGCGCTTCCGCCCTCCTTCGGATCCGCGTCAAGCCGCGCGACAATCCCCTCCAGCCCCGGCTTGGCCGCCGGGTAGCGCGCCAGCACCAGCGGGTCGTGGCCGGGGATGATGGCGTCCGGCGCGCTCGCCAGGCGCCGCATCGTGGCGTAGCCCTCCAGCGTCTCCTCCAGGTTGTGCAGGATGGGGAAGGCGCGGCCCTCCTCCATGTTGGCGTAGAAGTGGCTGGCGTCGGCGGCGAGCACCATCCAGCCGCGGCGGGTGCGGATGCGCGCCACCTGCAAGCCCTTGCTGTGCCCGCCCACGTGATGCACCGACAGGCCGGGCGCCAGCTCCGCCGCGCCGTCGTTGAACGCGACGCGCCCGGCGAACAGCTTGCGGATCATCGCGATCACGTCCTCTTCCTCGAAGGCGACGCGCAGCCCGGCGTGGCACATGCACCGTCCGGTGCAGAAGGCCATCTCCCTGTCCTGGAGATGATAGCGGGCGCGCGGGAACAGATCGTAATTCCCGCAATGATCGTAGTGCATGTGGGAGATGATGACATCCTCGACCCGTGCGGGATCGACTCCGATCGCGCGCAGCCCCTCGGCGGGCGAGCGCAGGAACTCCCGCCCGCGCTTGCGGCCCATCGCCGGATCGAAGCCGGTGTCGAGGACGAAGGCGCGGTCCGGCCCCTTGATCGCCCACACATAGTAGTCGAGCGGCATCGGCGCGTCGTGCGGGTCGCCGCCCAGGAAATTGCCCGATCGCCGCGCCTGCGCGTTGTGCCCGTAGCGGACGGCGTAGACTTCCCAGGTGTCGCTCATGCCTGCTGGCCCTTCCAGATCGGCTTGGCCGCCGCCGACGTCTCCGGGAAGATCGTGAGCGGGCGGCCATCTTGCCATTGCACGATGACCACCTCGGCGCCGATCCGCCGTCCCTTGGCGTCGAACTGCAAGCGGTGTCCGGGGAACAGGAGCGCCGGGCCGGTCGTGAGATCCATCTTGCGGATCGCCTCGGCCACCTTGGTCCGGTCCGCCGAGCCCGCCGCCTCGATCGCCGCCGCCAGCGCCATGACGTGGCCATAGGCGAAGATGGAATCGTGGCCGAACCAGGGCTCCCCGGTGCGCGCCACGAAGCGTTTCGACAGATCCGCCTGCTCCTTGCCGGGCCAGTTGGCGAGCACGACGATGATGCCCTGCATGATGTCGGCGCCGGCGGTCTTCAGCAGCTCCGGCGCCGTCCAATGCCCGCCGTTGCCGACCAGCGGCACGCGGGTCGCGGGCATCCCGTACTGCGCGAAGGTGTCGGCCAGCATCTTGTCGTCGCCGACCGCGGTGGAGAGCAGCAGCACGAAATCGGGCCGCGCCCCGCGCACCGGCTGGACCAGAGTCGTCGCGTCCGACAGCGGCGGCGTGTAGGTCTTGTCCACCACGGCCGTCAGGTTGTTGTCCTTCAGCACATGCGCGTCGAGCGGCTTGCGGAAGCTCACGGAGGCGGCGGTGTTGTCGCCGATGATGGCGAGCTTGGCCGGGCGCTTGCCGGTCGCGGCCTGCGCCAGGCGCATGACCATGGGGATGGTCTCCTCGGCCTGCGCGACCGCGGTGGGCGAGGTCTGGAAGACGTAGCGGAAGCCGCGCCCGGTGATCGCGTCGGAGTAGGAGAGCGTGAACCAGGGGAGTTGCGCGCGCTCCGTCACCTCGGTCGCCGCCAGGGTGAAGGTGGAGAGCCAGCAGCCGAAGCCGCCCGCGAGGTCGGGATGCTCGGCCACCATGCGCTGCGCGCCGTCCTTGGCCTTCTCGGCGCTGTCCTGCGTGTCGTATTGCAGCAGGCGCAGCTTCGCCCCGCCGAGCGCCTTGATGCCGCCCGCGTTGTTCACGTCCTCGACCGCCATCTCGGCGCCCATTTTCTCAAGGAGGCCCGAGCGCGCCCATGGGCCGGACAGGGGCACCAGCATGGCGATCTTCACCTCCGCTGGCGCTTGCGCGCGGGCGCGGGTGGTGGCGAGGGTTGCCGCGCCGAGTGCGAGCGCCGCGCGGCGGCTGATGCCCTGTCTCATGGCTTTGTTCCCTTTCCACATGGGCTAGGTGGTTGCTCAATCCGAGCAGGTTACGGCTTGGACTGGATATTTGAGGGTGTTCCGATCCTTGGAGATGAGCGTTGCGCCCTCCGTGATCGCCTGCGCGATCAGCAGGTGATCGAATGGATCGCGGTGGCGCGTGGGCAGTCCCGCAAGCGTCAGGAGATGCGCGGTTTCGATGCCGAGCGGAATGAATCCCTGCTGGTCGATGGCGTCGCATAATTCCTTGATGTCGGCTTCCAGCTTTCCGGCGCGCATCTTCACGACGATCTCCCAGAGGGATGCCGTGCTGACCAGGACATCATTGCCGGGGTCGGCAACCAGTCCCCGAGCTTGCGGTCCGAGCCGGGCGTCGTCAACCATCCACCAAAGGAGGGCGTGCGTGCCGAGGAGGATTTTCACACCTCATCGCCCTCCATGGCGGCCAGCACATCCGCCGGAAGCGTGTCGAAATCGGCCGCCACACGAATTCTGCCCCGCAGCGCACCTGGCCGGCGGCGGGGCCGGTTCGCGGTCGAAGGCGGATGGATCTCGGCGACCACCTCCTCGCGCGAGGTGATCAGAAACGAGGCGCCATGCCTCGCCTGACGAAGAAAGCCCGTCAGGTTCCCGCGAAACTCGCGCACCCCGACGCGCCGGGGCGGCGGAGCCTTGTCCTGGTACGGTTCAGCCATGGCGCTTTCTCAGACGTGAACACAATTTGTGTACGCATAGGTGCAGGCAAGATCAAGGGCTCCCGTGTTTCATTCGGGTCTCGGGTTGGGTGGCGACTTTCGACCCGGATGGGACATTGCTGCGGTCACCAACCCCGCCCACCACACAAGCCGTGGCGCCCAGCCCCATGCTGCGCTAACGTTCATCACGGACCATCCAGTGGGGCCGATCAGCTGGTGCCAGCGGGATGATTTGGCAGCACGGGAGGAGCCGCGATGGAGGACGTGCGGGATCGGCTCGCCGAGATCTACTGCTTTGACCGCTTCATCCTCGACCTGCACCGCGGCATCCTGCTGAATACAGGCGGCGAGGAAATATCGCTGCGACCGAAGTCTTTTGCTCTGCTGCGCACGCTTGTGGAAAATGCCGGGAGACTTCTCGATCGCGACGCGCTCATGGCCGCGGTTTGGCCTGGCGTCTTTGTCACGGATGAAAGCGTTGCTCAGTGCGTCAAGGACGTCCGCAGGGCCCTCGGCGACGAGGGACAACGCCTCATCAGGACGGTGGTCAAGCGTGGCTACGTTCTGAGCGCCGAGGTGACCAGCAGGAAGGCTGAAGGGAATCGCATCCAGCCAGTGCAGGCAGCAGCTGCCTCCCCCGCAGCCCCAGCCTCCGAGCGGGAAGGGGTGCGGCCAGCCGCGCCTGGCGTGGCCATGCCATCGGTCGCCGAACGGCGGCAGCTGACCTTGCTGTTCTGCGACCTGACCGGCTCGGCCGCGCTCTCGGCCAAACTCGATCCGGAGGATCTGCAATCCGTCATCAAGGACTACCACCGCGCGGCCAGCGCCGCGGTGACGGCACAAGGCGGTTACGTGGCCAGGCTGCTCGGGGATGGCATGGTGGCTTACTTCGGCTGGCCCCAGGCGCGAGAGGACAACGCCGAACGCGCCGTGCGCGCTGGCCTGGCGGTGATCGCAGCGGTGTCGCGGCTTGAGGTGCCGCAGGCTGGGCCGCTTGCGGCGCGGGTCGGCATCGCCACCGGATCGGTGGTGGTGGGCGAGGTGCTGGGCGAGGGTGAGGCACGCGAGCTGGGCGCGGCGCCCAACCTCGCGGCCCGTCTTCGGGACGCGGTCGGGCCCAACATGGCGGCGGCGGACGCTCTCACGCGTCGGCTCACGGGCGTGCTGTTCAAGTGGGCCGACCTCGGTGAGGTTGCGTTGAGGGGCCTTCCCGACTCGATACAGGCTTGGCGAGCGCTGGGCCCGAGTGACATGGAGAACCGCTTCGAGGCACTGCGTGGAGCGGCGGCGCAGCTCCCGCTGATCGGCCGAGAGGAAGAGCTGGAGCTGCTGCGGCGGCGTTGGCGCCAAGCCTGTGCCGGCCAGGGCCGGACCGTGCTGCTGGGAGGCGAGCCTGGCATCGGCAAGTCGCGCCTGACCGCGGCGCTGCGGGACGCTGTGGCCGGCGACGTGCATGAGGAGGTCATGCTTTTCTGCTCGCCCCAGCACACCAACAGTTCGCTGCGCCCGGTAATCGCGGAGCTGGAGCGCGCGGCGGACCTCGCCGTGGGCGACGCACCGGAGGCCCGCCTGGCGGCGCTCGAAGCACTGTTCACACCACTTGTGTCCCCAGCCGAGGACGTGGCGCTCATCGCCGAGCTGCTATCGGTATCCACCCTCGGTCGCTGGCCCGCTCTCGACCTTTCGCCACAGGCGCGGCGGCTTCGGCTGCTTGAGGCGCTGCTGCGGCGCATCCGCTCGCTCGCGGCCCGCCGCCCGGTGTTGGCCGTGGTGGAGGACGCCCATTGGCTGGACCCGACCACGCGCGAGCTGCTGGATCTGCTCGTCGCCGAGACGGCCAATCTGGCCCTGCTGATCGTGGTCACGTATCGCCCGGAATTCGACCCCGGCGGCTGGCTCGGGCTGCCCCACGTCACCTTGCTGCACCTGAACCGCTTTGGCCGGGCCGAGCACGACGCCTTGTTGCGCCAGGTCGCGGGCGGCAAGGCACTGCCCGCCGAGGTGGAGATCGAGGTGCTGGCGCGCACCGACGGCGTGCCGCTGTTCGTCGAGGAGGTCGGTCGGGCGGTGCTGGAGTCAGGGCTGCTGCGGGAGGAGGCGGACCGCTGGGTCGTAGATGGCGCGCTGCCGCGCTTGGCAGTGCCGGCGAGCCTGCACGCCTCGCTGATGGCGCGGTTGGATCGTCTGGGACCGGCCGCCAAGGAGGTGGCGCAGGCGGGGGCGGCGATCGGGCGGGAGTTTGGCTACGGGGTGCTCGCAGCCACAATCGAGCTTTCGGCGCCGCAACTGCATGAGGCATTGGATCGGCTGAGCCGTGCTGGCCTGGTGTTCGCCCGCGGCACGCCGCCGGAGGCCAGCTATCTGTTCAAACATGCGCTGGTGCAGGACATCGCCTACGGCGGCTTGTTGCGCGGCCGCCGCCAGTGGCTGCATGGCCGAATTGTTGCGGTTCTGGAAGGGCGCTTTCCGGAGGTCGTGCAGGCGCAGCCGGCGCTGCTGGCGCAGCACTGTGCGGCAGCGGGGCTCGTCGAAAAATCTGTTGCCTACTGGGGCAGAGCTGGCCGGAGGTCCGCCGATCGCTCGGCGATGGCGGAAGCGGCGGCGCAATTTAAAAAGGGGCTGAACCAACTGAGATTGCTGCCGGACAACCCGGAACGTCAGCGACAGGAACTCGAATTTTGCAGCGCGTTGGGCGCTGTGTTGCGCGGCCTCAAGGGCACGGCGGCACCGGCGACGGGCCACGCCTTTACCCGAGCGCGAGAGCTGTGGGAGCAACTGGGTTTCCCCCCGGAGTACCTTTATGTCGGCTACCTACAGTCGCGCTATCACGTGTTCCGCGGCGAGCTGGATTTGGCGCTACGCCAGGATGAGGAATTGCTGCGTGTGAGCCGCCGTCAAAATGACCCGGTCGGGCTCATCCTCAGCCACACCACCGCCGGCTTGAACTTGATGTCCGCGGGCAAGTTCGCGTCGTCCCGGTCGCATCTCGAAGAAGCGGTTGCACTCTGCGATCCGGCCTTTCACCGTCCGCTTATCCACCAGGCCGGCGTTCACCCCTACGGATCAGCCCTCCCGTGGTTGGGAATTGTCCTCTTCTGCCTCGGCTTTCCGGACCAGGCGTTGGCACGGGCCCGCACAGCGGCCATTGAGGCTGGGAGGCTGGCCCATCCGCCGACCTTGGCTTCGGGCCTGACGGGAATCGCCAGACTGATGGCGCTCGTCGGAGACAACGCGGCCCTTGATGAGTACGCGACGCAGATTCTTGCAATCGCGGCCGAGCAGGATTTCCCACTCTGGCAGGCGCTGGGAACGTTCCTTCGCGGTTGGGTAAAGGTCGAAAATGGCGATGTCGCGGAGGGAATAGCGCTGATGCGCAGTGGTTGGGCCGCCTGCCGCGCAACCGGGACCGAGGGAAACATGGTCGCTTTCATCGCCCTGCTCGCCAGGGCAAGCGACACCGCGGGGCAATTCGACGAGGCTGTGAGCTGGGTGAACGAAGCTTTGCGGGTCGCGGAAAGGACGGGTGAGCTCTGGCTGGCGGCTGAACTCTATCGGCACAAAGGCCAGCTGCTCTTCCGGCAGGGGCGTTCAGACGCCGCTGAGGAACTCTATCGCAAAGCCCTAAGCGTCGCCGAGGAGCAGGAGGCGAGGCTTTGGGAATTGCGCGCTGCCATGAGCCTTGCCCGGCTCCGCCGTGACCAAGGTCGTCGAGGCGAAGCCCGTAACCTGCTCGGCCCGATCTACAATTGGTTCACCGAAGGGTTCGACGCGTCGGATCTGAAGGACGCGAAATCGTTGCTGGATGAGCTGGCATGAGCAGCCGCCGCTTCCACGGCGGGGTCGGTCAAAGTGCGCATTCCGCTGAAGTCGGACGGCGCCGAGCGGCGGCTTGCAATCCTTGTTCCAGAGTTCGCCGGAGCACGATGACCCGCAAGTGGGGCCGCCTCGGTGCTGATTTACACCCCATCTTTGACGTTACCGAAGAGATCCCACGTCTTTCCTGTCCAGCGAATTAATTGCAATTGCTTGATCGGACGATAATCGGTCGGATCCGTATTGATGCGGATGCCTGGGAGCAGGATCGGGTTTTCCACTTGGTGCAGGTGCGTCGCTTGGCGCATCATGTTTTCACGCGAGAAGTCCTCGCCACATTGCCGCAGCACATGCAGCATGGTGTGTGTCATGCCGAAACCGGCGACGTTGAAAACATCCTTCAGGTCGCCTTCGGGATAGTACTTCGCCATGAAGTCGCGCCATTCCCTTATACCGTCATCATTGTCCCAGCGTGGGTCGGTTGGATCTTTCATGAATGCTGCGCTGATGATGCCAATGCCGTTGTCAGGGCCCGCAGGGTTCATGACAGCACCGACTGATACCGAACTGCTGGACAGGAAATGAAGCGGCTTCCAACCCATGTCAGCCACTTTGCGGATTGACTGGGCCGCGAATTTCGGCGTCGCGAACGTCATCAACACCTCAGCGCCGGCCGCGTGCAGGCTGATCAACTGACTATCAATCTTTGGATCCGTCACCTCATAGGAAGCCGACGTGACCTGTCGATCATAACGGCCTTTCAGTATGTCACGAACGCCACGCATATGATCCTTTCCGAAATCATCATTCTGGTGGAGGATGCCAATCTTCGCATCAGGCGCTTGCTCAAGGATATACTTCCCGTAAATCCGCCCCTCTATGACATAGCTCGGCATCCAGCCGATGGTCCAAGGATGCTCCTGATAATTGGCCCATTTATCGAGGCCGTTGGTCAGGAACAGGTGCGGCACTTGCTTTTGGTTGATGTACCGCCATGTCGCCGAATTCGTTGGGCTGCCAAGGGTTCCGAACAGGGCGGCGACTTTGTCCTCTTCGATCAAACGGCGCGTCTGCTCAACGGATTTTGGCGGACTATAGGCGTCGTCATAAGACAGGAAAACGATCTTGCGTCCGGCGAAGCCACCCTGCTCGTTGGCCATCCGGAATGCCGCCGCCATGGTTCGACCAACCGTGGCATAGGCCGAGACAGGGCCGCTATAGGGCATCGTGTTGCCGATCCGGATTTCCGTTGCCGTGACGCCAGGCGTCTCGGCCGCCTTCAGGATGGCAGGCGCGGCGGGAAGAGATCCGACAATGGCGGTCGTAAGCAGTGCTCGCCTGGTAAGCATCGTCCTACCCCCTTTTATCACACCGTCCTGGTTTTTTATTCTTGAGTCGCGTAGTCCTTGGCATCGGTGCGATGCGAGGACGACCGCTCCGGCATAGGAGCAGAGAGGCTGGGGAGACGCTTGAAAGGCGGGTGAAAGCCTTCTGAAAATCCGCTGAATTGCCCATGTTGCTGTTGACCGGCTGTACCGCCCGCGGTTCCCGAGGCGCCTCTCGTGGAGCCTATGTGTGGGCGCTTGCAATCACGGCTTGTGCTCAAAGCGGCGCAGCGTGGGCGCGGCAAGCTCACGACGGCGTAGCTTCCTGGTGCCGCGCTTGCGAGGGCGTCCCGCACCGTGCCACAAACCAGCGTCAGCCAACCCCCAACCCCAGATACGCCCGCCGCACCCGGTCATCCGCGAGCAGCCGGTCGTACGGCCCCTCCATCACGATCCGTCCGGTCTCCAGCACGTACCCGCGGTCGGCCAACTCCAATGCCTCGGCGACGCGCTGCTCGACCAGCAGGATCGCCAGGCGATCCTCGCGATGCACCTGGGCGATGCGCTCGAAGATCAGGTCGGCGACCGCCGGGGCGAGGCCCATCGAGGGCTCGTCCAGCATCAAGAGGCGCGGCGCGGCGGCGAGCCCCCGTCCGATCGCCAGCATCTGCTGCTCGCCCCCGGACAGCGTGCCCGCGAGCTGCCCGGCCCGCTCGGCCAGTACCGGGAACAGCGCGTGGATGCGCTCCAGCGCGTGGCGGAACCGCGCGCGGCCCTGGGGCGGGTAGGCGCCCATCTCCAGGTTTTCCCGAACGGTCAGGGTCTTGAACACCTGCCGTCCCTCGGGGACATGGGCGATGCCGAGATGCGCCCGCGCGGCGGCGGGGAGGGTCAGGAGGTCGCGGCCTTCGAAGGCGATGCGCCCGGCCAAGGGGGGCACCACGCCGCACACCGCCTTGAACAGCGTCGTCTTGCCCGCCCCGTTGGGGCCGACCACGGTGACGAACTGTCCCTCGGCCACCGCGAGCGACACGCCTTGCAAGGCGCGCAACCCGCCATAGGCGACGGCGAGGCCCTGGATCTCAAGCATGGGTCCGCGCCAGCCACTTGCGCCCCAGATAGGCCTCGATCACCTCGGGGTCTTCCACCACCTCGCGCGGCGTGCCGATCCGCAGCACCCGCCCGTGGTCGAGCACCAGGAACCGGTCGGCGAGGCGCAGCATGGCGTGCATCGTGTGCTCGATGATGGCGATGGTCAGCCCCTCGGCGCGCAGCTTTTGCAGCACGGAGAGCAGCGCGTCGCACTCCTCGCGCCCCAGCCCGGCGAGCGTCTCGTCGAGCAGCAGCAGGCGCGGGCCGCCGGCGAGCGCGCGGGCCAGCTCCATCAGGCGCAGCTCCTTGTTGGTCAGGCGCCCGGCCGGGCGGTGCGCCAGGCCGAGCAGTCCCACGGTATCGAGCGCCGCCTCCGCCGCGCGCACCGAAGTCCGGTCGTCGAGCCCCGCGCCGTAGGCCCCGACCACCACGTTGTCGAGCACCGGCAGGCGGGGGAAGCTGCGCACGACCTGGAAGGTCCGGCCGACGCCGAGGCGGCAGACCTGATGCACCTTGCGTCCCGTGAGCAGCGCGCCATCCAGCCGCGCCTGCCCGGAGTGTGGCGCCAGCACGCCGTTGAGCACGTTGAACAGCGTGGTCTTGCCGGCGCCGTTCGGGCCGATGATGCCGAGGATCTCGCCCGCATCGATGGTGAAGCTCACATCGTCCACGGCGCGCAGCCCGCCGAAGCTGCGCGACAGGCCCTCGACTGTCAGCAGCGGGCCGGACGCAGCGGGACGGGGCGGGGGTGGAGGTTTGGCGAAGGGCGTCACGGCGCGCGGGGGAAGCTCGGCGCGGCGGAAGAAGCGGTCGCGCAGGGTCCAGAACAGCCCCTCGGGGGCGATCAGCATGATGGCGATGATCGCGACGCCGTACACGACGCCCTGGATGCCGGGCAGCATGGCGCCGAGCTTGGCGTTCAGCGTCTCGGCCAGGGGCACCAGCACGGCGGCGCCGATCACCGGCCCCCAGATGCTGGCCACGCCGCCGAACAGCGTCACCACCAGGGCTTGCGCCGAGACCAGCATCCCGAACACGCTTTCGGGCGTCACCACCAGCAGCACGCAGGCATAGAACCCGCCCGCGGCGGCGGCCATCGTGCCGCTCGCCACCAGGCCGCGCATCTTCCACCGCCAGGTGTCGAGGCCCGCCGCCTCGGCGGCCAGCTCGTTCTGCCGGATGGCGAGCAG
>DATFDN010000142.1:0-10501 GCA_035252035.1 Acetobacteraceae bacterium
GGTATATTGCTTGATCACGGCCGGGGTATCGCGTTGCGGATCGACGGTGATGAAGATCGGCTGCACGCGGGCGGCTTTCGGTCCCAGTTTGTCGAGCGCGCCGGCCACCTCGGTCAATGTCGTGGGGCAGACATCCGGGCAATAGGTGTAGCCGAAATAAACCAGCATGTACTTGCCGCGAAAATCGCGGTCGGTCACGGTCTGACCGTTCCCGTTCTCCAGCGCGAACGGGCCGCCGATGGAGGCCGTGGGGGCGTTGCTGAGCCAGAGATAGAGCCCGATCCCGAACAGGATCAGCGCGAGCACCAAACCGCCGGTGACGAGCGGGAGCAGGAAGCGGGCAGGTGGGAGGTCGGTGGTGCGGGTATCGGGGGGGAGCGACATCGCGCGGCCGTTTAGCACGAAGGCGGTGGATCAGCCAGGGGCGGCAGAACCTAACGTACGGATAGAGCCTCTACGGTGTGGTCACGGCTTCAATGTTGGAGGCGAGCACCCGTAGCTCCTTGAGCAGACTCTCAACCTGCTCAGCAGACACATCGACCGAAAAGTCGCCATGGACAACTGCGTTGCGCAGCCTCGCCATTTTACGGAGGCGGTCGGCAGCGTCGTTTTCTAGGTAGCCTTCTTCGGCCAGCGCTTGGATCGCCTGAAGGGGCGAGAGGCCTTTAGCTCCCCGAGCTTCGCTATCGGCTCCTGCTAGGCGTGCAAGCGCCTCCAGAGCAGCCCACGCGACGACAAATGCTACGGCACGATGACCATGCCTTGCCAGTGCGTCGATTTCCTCAAATGCGGCGTGCAGTTGCTGGGGGGTCGGCTTCGCTAAAGGCGTCTCATCGAGATGCGGATTCAGATAGATCGCGCGAAATTCCCAGCCCTTTTGACTGGAAACTTTTCTAGCGATCTCCGCAAGCTGGTACTGAGGGGCAGAGCTTGCGCGGCGCTTCACCTCAATGACAATTCCGCCCTCCGGACCTAGAGCTATGGCGTTCGGCTGCCAATCCCCGAGAAACTCGGGAACGACTGCGCGTGGCGGGTTGACGTAGAATTTCATCCCGCGCTCTTCGGACATCTGCTTCATGGTTCTCAGTGCCTTGCTCTCCCAGAGTTCTTCTTTTGATATCATTGCACCTCCCTCCAGCTAAGGTCGTCATCAATTCGTATGTAGATCACAGGAGGGTCTATTTCGAGCGCTTGCTCAAGTGTGGGCGTTAGGGATCGGAAGATCACCTCAACTCCAGGCTCGAATTTCTGTACGATGATCCGCTCCAAAAATCGGTCATCGGGATAGATTACCTTAATCATACCGTCGAGGATCGGCTTGACGATATTGTCCACGTCTCCCTGCATCTCAGCCGCGGGAAAATAGAAGATCGTCGCGGCCAGAGGACGGTCGTCGAGAAAAGGGAGCTCTCTCAGCGTCTTCACATGTGCGCTGGCGATCTCGCCAACCTTTCGCTTCCATAGCTCCTTTTTCGCACTGTCAGACCTCTGCGAGCGCGGAGTGTCTTTGATCAAGAACTCGACAGGGAACGCTAGGCTGATATCCGGGTCAAATCGTTCGCTCAATCGTCAAGAACCTATTATGTGCGGTTGCCAGAAAGGCGCCTGCTCAGGCCATCGCCCTACACATCCACCTCCTGCACCGTGCGCGCCCGCTCCTGGATGAACTGGAATCGCAGCTCCGGGCGGCGACCCATTAGGCTTTCAACAAGTTCGTTGGTCCGCGCCCGCTCCTCGGGCGGGGCCAGCACTTTGAGCAGGGTGCGCCGCGCTGGGTCCATGGTCGTCTCCTTGAGCTGCGCCGGGGGCATCTCGCCCAGGCCCTTGAAGCGGCTGACCTCGACCTTGGCGCCGGGCTTGAACTCCCGCTTCAGCTTCCGTTCCCGGTCGGCATCGTCCATCGCATAGACCGACTTGGCGCCATGTGTCAGGCGATAAAGCGGCGGTTGGGCCAAGTACAGGTGGCCATGCCGCACCAACTCAGGCAGCTCGCGGTAGAAGAATGTCATCAGCAGCGAGGCGATGTGCGCGCCGTCCACATCCGCGTCGGTCATGATTATTATCCGGCCGTAGCGCAGGCGGCTTCTATCGAAGCGCTCGCCAACCCCGCAGCCCAGCGCCTCGATCAAATCCTTCAGCTCCTGGTTCTGCCGCAGCTTATCGGCCGAGGCCGAGGCGACGTTCAGGATCTTGCCCCGCAGCGGCAGCACCGCCTGGGTCTCCCGGTTCCGCGCCTGCTTGGCCGACCCGCCGGCGCTGTCGCCCTCCACGAGAAATATTTCAGTCTCAGCGGCGTTCTCCCGGGTGCAGTCGGTGAGCTTGCCGGGCAGGCGGAGCCGGCGGGTCGGGGACTTGCGCGCGGTGTCGCGGCTCTCCTTGCGGCGCAGCCGCTCCTCGGCGCGCTCGATCGCGAAGGCGAGCAGGTTGTCGGCCTGCGCCGGATCGCCCGCCAGCCAGTGATCGAAGCGGTCGCGCAGCGCCGCTTCCGTCAGGCGCGCGGCCTCGGGGCTGGTCAGCTTCTCCTTGGTTTGACCCTGGAACTGCGGGTCGCGGAGGAAGACGGAAAGCTTGGCGGCCATGGGGGCGAGCAGATCATCGGCGATGATGTTGCCGGCCCGCTTGTTGCCCCGGTGCTCGCCCCAAGTGCGCAGCCCCTTGAGTAGCGCCGCGCGGAATCCGGCCTCGTGCGTGCCGCCCAACGGCGTTGGCACGGTGTTGCAGTAGGAGTGCAAGAATCCATCACCCGATTCCAGCCAGGCGACAGCCCATTCCGCCCGCCCGCCGCTTTGGCCATCCGCGCCGGGCGGCAGGTCGGCCTCGCCTGTCCAGGGCTGTGGCAGGACACGGGCCGCCTCCCCGATATCCTCCTCCAGGCTGTCGCGCAGCCCGCCGGGAAAGTGCAGCACGGCCTCGGCGGGCGTATCGTCCTTGCCAGCCTTCAGCAGCGAGGGCTCGCAGGTCCAGCGGATCTCCACGCCCCGGAACAAGTACGCCTTCGACCGGCAGAGCCGGTAGAGCCGCGCCGGGCTGAACGCGAGCGCGCCGAAGATCTGCGGATCGGGCTTGAAGCGGATGGACGTGCCGCGCCGGTTGTGGACCGGCCCGGCTTTCACGAGCTTCGTGACCGGCTTGCCCCGCGCGTAGCGCTGGCGCCAGAGAGTCCGATCGCGCGCGACCTCCACCTCCATCGCCTCGGACAGGGCGTTCACCACCGAGCTGCCGACGCCATGCAGGCCGCCGGAGGTGGCATACGCCTTCCCCCCGAACTTCCCGCCCGAGTGCAGCGTGGTCAGGATCACCTCAAGCGCGCTGAGCTTCTTGAACTTCGGGTGTGGATCGACCGGGATTCCCCTTCCATTGTCGCGCACCGTGAGCCAGTTGCCCGGCTCCAGCGCGACCTCGATGAAGCTCGCGTACCCGGCCACCGCCTCGTCCATCGCGTTGTCTAGGATCTCGGCCGCGAGGTGGTGCAGCGCGGTGTCGTCGGTGCCGCCGATATACATGCCGGGACGGCGCCGGACCGGCTCCAGCCCTTCCAGAACCTCGATGTCCTTGGCGGAATAGAAGTCCGCCTCCCGCCCGGCGCCCTTGGTGCGCGCCGGGCTGAACAGATCGTTCATGCTGTGTTCCTGCGTTTGGCCCGCACCCTATAAGTTGGTTCGTGTCAGAGGCAAGCTGAATACGTCAGTCGCAACGGCAGGCCGGACGTTGGCCAGGGGCGCTGACGCATTTGCAACCCGCGAACGCGGCGTAGCGCGCGCTGCGGGGCAGGAAATCGGCATAAGCCGCGCGGCGCGGATCGGCGAGCACCGGCGCCTCGTCCGGGTGCCAGATCGCCAGCACCCTTTCCCGGTAGGCGGAGCCCAGGCGCTGGGTCTCCGAGTGGTAGGCGGCGATCGCGTGCGCCCAGTCGTTGTCGCGCGCGTGCAGTGCGGCGAGGAACCGCGCGGCATAGAGCGCGTTCGCCGCCGGATCGAACGCCGCCTCCAGCGTGGGGAAGGCGGCGGGGTGGTGAAGCAGATTGACTTGCAGGCAGCCGACATCGATCGAGTGGGTTCCGTCCGCCTGCAAGGCCCGCACCGCTTCCACCGCCTCCGCCTTGCTGGCGAAGAACCGGCCTTGACCGTCCACGTCGATCGTCCAGGGCCAGGGGCGGACGACCCCGGCGGCATCCGGCCGGCCGCTCTCGACGCGCGCGAGCGCGGGCAGCAATCCCCCCGGTAGGCCCCGCGCCGCCTCGGCCCGCGCTGCCGCTTGCTCGCATAAACCAAAGGGCGTCGGGCGCGTTGCCGCAGGGGCAACGGAGAGGGGCAGGATAACGAGCAGGCAGGCAAGGAGGGCACGCATCGGCCCGTTCTGCACGAAGTTGCGACAGGTGCAAGGAAAACCGGCCCCTTACGACAGCGAACCTTAACCGCTTTGTCGCGTTGAGGGGGCCGGCTTGATACTTTGGCATCAAGGAGTTCCCCATGAAATCAGCTCTTCTCGCTGCCGCGGCGGCCCTGGCGCTGTCAACGGGCGTAGCGTTCGCTCAGGCCGGCGGCGGCGGCGGTGGCGGCGGCAATCCGGCGATCAGCAATTCGACTGGCACCTCCATGGGCGCACCGGCTGGGTCGCCAGAATACGCGGCGCCGCGCTCGGCCGTCGTTCCTGGCCTGCCAGCCCAATCGAGGGAAGCGCAGCAGGACAACGCGGCTGGGGGACGCCAGGTGGACCAGGGCGTGGCAAGCCCTGTTCAGGGGCCAACCAACCCGGTCACGGGCCATACGCAGGTGACACGCTAGCACCGACTTCGGCGCGGATGGCGGCGGACAACCCTGGCCGCCATCCGCAGCCCTGACCAGCGGTCGGGCGGATATGCGGACGGGCGGGATCGCTCATATGTAGACGCCCATGGCTCACCCCGATCCCGATTTCGCGGCCCGGCGCTCCCTGGCCCGGCACAAGGCGCTCGCGGCCTGGCTGCTGGTGCTGATGGTCGGCCTCATCGTCCTCAGCTACGCGCTCCCGCCCGGCGCCGGGACCGACTGGCTGCAAGCCTCGGCCAAGGCCGGGTTCGTCGGCGGCATCGCCGACTGGTTCGCGGTGACGGCGCTGTTCCGCCATCCGCTCGGCATTCCGATCCCGCATACCGCGATCATCCCCCACGAGAAGGAGCGGCTGGGCCGCGCGCTTGGGCGCTTCGTCGCCAACCACGTCTTCACCGGGGCCGAGGTGGCGAACGTGCTGCACCGGCTGGACCTGCCCGGCATCCTGCATCGGTTCCTTGCCGATCCCGTCTCCGCCCGCCCGACGGCGGAGGCGCTGGCCAGCACGCTGCCGCGCATCCTGGCTTCGGTCGAGGACGGGCGCGCGCGGCGGCTCGTCGCGCGCATGATCCCGCGCATGATCGGCGGCCGGGGCGCGGGGCAGGTGGTCGCGCGGGCCTTGCGCACCATGGTGGAAGGTGGCCGGCACCAGGAGGTGTTCGGCTTCATGCTGGAGCAGTTCAAGGAGCTGATCGCGAGCAAGCACGACGCGCTTCAGGCCGCCATCGAGGAGCGGGTGGCCGAGCAGGGCGGCCGGCTTGTGGGCTGGGCGATCGGCGCCTCGGTCGCCCGCCGCGTGCTGGCGATGGTGGAGGCCGAGCTTGAACGGATGAGCCCCGACGGGTCGGAGCTGCGCGCCGCCTTCGACGAGTGGGTGCGCCGCGAGATCGCCCGCATGGAGGAAGACCCGCAGCGCGCCGCCGAGATCGGCGCCGCGTTGCGCCGTGTCCTGGCGCACGAGACGGTGCTGGCTTGGGTCTGGGATCTGTGGGCGCGTCTGCGCCTGGCTTTGGAGGCAGACGCCGCCAAGCCCAACGGGCGCACCATGGCTGCGATCGAAGGGGCGCTGGCCAACCTGGGCGCCCTGATCGAGACCGACCCGGCCGCGCGCCAGCGCATCCAGGACACCGCCGAGGGCGTGGTGCGCACCATGCTTCCAGCGGCGCAGACGCGGATTTCCGAGTTCATCGCGCAGGTGGTGGGCAATTGGGACACTAGGACGATCACAGAGAAGGTGGAGTTGCGGGTTGGGAAGGATCTTCAGTTCGTGCGGGTGAATGGCACGTTGGTGGGGTTCCTGGTGGGGGGTGCGTTGTACGCGGTGCTGAAGGCGATTTTTGGGGAGGTGGCGTTCTGACCGCAGGGACGGCAATGTCATCCGGAAGGTGGCGCCAACGCGACCTGGGCTTGGCGATCGCGCCGGATCAGCCGGAGGGTGGCCGCTGCTTGCGCGCGGAGCTTGCCCTCGCAGAGCGGTTGGTCGATTCGCGAGGTCAGTTCGCGATGCACCGTGATGACATTGTCCGCCACCGACCAGCGTGAGAGGTAGCTGAACGCGGCATCCTCGATATGTCGCTCGGCCGGAAGCCGCGCGGGCGCGCGCCCTGGCGGCACCGCGAGCGACAACTCCTCGACCTGGCGGCCCGGCAGGCAAGGCGTGGGCTCGTCCGCCGCAAGCGAGAGGCTGTTGGGAGGTCCAAGCAGGAGATCGCCGGGGCGCGCGAACAGCGCCAGTCCCATCGGTGGGGCGAAGCCGTCGCCCTCCAGCAGCCCTGGTTGCGGCTCTAGCGTGAAGTTCCCGACCGCGACCGCTTTCCAACCCAGGGACTCGAAGTCGGGCATCAGGAAGCTGCCCGTGCCGGTCTCGCCAAGGGAGGCAAGCTGGCGCTCGGCCATGTCCCGCGCTCCCTCGCCGTGCGGCTGGAACGCGCGTGCGATTAGCCGTAGCGTGAGCGCGGCTGGGCCGGTTCCCGTCGTGACCGTCGTGCCGGTGATCGTGCCGTCCGCCGCCAGCTTGGCGCTGGTTCCGGTGCGCATCTCCATCTCATCCGCCGTCAGCATCGGCATCCGGCGCAGCGCGGTCCCCTCCGCGCTGCCGATCATCACGATCGGCTTGCCGTATTCCAGCGTCGAAAGCGTTCCGAACGCGGCGAGGCCAAGGGTGGAGTCGGCGTACGTGTCGAACTCTGGGATGTAGGTGAGGACATGGTTGAGCTGCGCCAGCGTCGGAGGGCCGCTCAGGGTGTAGGCGTTGCCGAGGTTGATCGCCACCGTCCGGCTTTCGATGCCTTTCGCCTTGAGCAGCGCCGCGAGCAGCACGACATGGTCCTTGCAGTCGCCGTAACCGTTGGCGAGCACCGTCTCCGCCGGGTTCGGCTCGATGGCGCCACGGTTCAGATAGATCGCGACGTAGCGGATGTGCCGGCTCACCCAGTCATAGAGCGCGCGCGCCTGATTGCGGCGTTCAGTGATGCCGTTGGCGATCTCGTCGGCCTTCGCCTGGATCGCGGGCGTGACCGCCTCTTTCGGCTCGGCCAGCGCGCGATAGGCTCCGGCCATCGCGTCATAACTGGGGAAGCTGGAGGCGAACAGGCGCGGGCGCCGGTCGATAGGAGCGACCGCGTATTGCTCTCGCGATGCGGCCGGTGCGCTATAGTGCCACGCGTACACGACACGGTCGCCCTCGGCGCGGGTCTCGAACGGCACGCCGATGCTTTCGGTCCGCAGCTTGGTGCTGGCGGGCGCGGAGATGGTGATGCGCGCGTCGTCCCACACCACGTTGCGCGCAAAGTCGTCGCCCCAGGTGAACTCGCCGGGGAACAGCGGATGCAGAATGTCCCGCTGCCAGGTAAGGACTCGCGTGTCGTTGGCCGCCAGGTCGGGGAAGATGACGACCTTCTCCTGCACGTCGGCGAACATGGGGGTGCCCTGGACCGCCCGTGGAAGCTGGGACTTGACCGCGCTGGCGTCCACGCCCTTGCGCGTGCCGTCCTGCTTCAGTGTGTATGCTTGAACAATGTCCAGCCTCTCCCGAGAGGGGTTGAACGGGAGCGGCACCTGCCCCATGCGATGGGCAGTTTCACTATCACTGGCGGTGGCCTCGGAGTGATAGAGCTGGGTGTACGTTCCGTCCGGCTGGAGGGTAATCTCGATCGCAAGCTTCTTGACCGTGCCCCGGCGAGGCCGGGATGGGGCAGTATGAGGAGGACGAGAGGGAGGGTAAGGGCAAAAATCCCGACCATCGCGCGCATAGGCTGATCTCCTCGCCGAAGGCTACAGCTTCTCCGGCCAGAAATCCTAGAGTCATATCAATCGGCGTTGGTGTTCACCCATGGTCGTGGGGCGCAATAATCGTAGGCTCCATGGGTCAGCATCCAGGGCGGCCGGTATCGGTCCAGGCATGTGAACCGATCTCTCGGTCGCGGCACTTGCGCCCCAGCCCCCACGCGCCTTCTCTAACCCACCCAGCGGAACCCCGCGCGATGATCCGTCTCTCGGTGCTCGACCAATCCACTATCGTCACCGGCCGCGCGCCGGCCGATTCGGTGCGTGAAACCCTCGCCCTCGCCCGGCACTGCGAGGCGCTCGGCTATGCGCGCTACTGGCTCGCCGAGCACCACAACACGCAAAGCATCGCCGGCACCGCGCCGGAGGTGCTGATCGCGGCCATCGCCGCGACCACCACGCGCATCCGGGTCGGCAGCGCCGGCGTGATGCTGCCGCATTACGCAAGCCTCAAGGTCGCCGAGCAGTTCCGTGTGCTAGAGGCGATCGCGCCGGGGCGGATCGACCTTGGCGTGGGCCGCGCGCCGGGTTCGGACCAGCGGACCGCCTTCGCGCTCAACCCGCTCGCCGACACGGCGGCGGACCATTTCCCCGCCCAGGTACGCGACCTGCTGGCCTGGGTGCGGGGGGAAGAGCTGGTGGAGGGCCATCCGTTCCGGGGTGTGATCGCGCAGCCGGGGGGGCCGACCGCGCCGGAGGTGTGGGTGCTCGGCAGCTCCGACTACGGCGCCCAGGTCGCCGCCTATTTCGGCCTGCCCTATTGCTTTGCCCATTTCATCACCGATGGGCGCGGCACCGAGCAGGCGCTCGCCCTGTACCGTTCCCAGTACCGGCCGAGCGCCCGCCACCCCGCCCCCCACGCCGCGCTCTGCGTGTGGACCGTCGCCGCGGAGACGGAGGCGGAGGCGGCCCGGCTCTTCACCTCGCGAGAGCTGCAACGCCTGCGCCGCGACCGGGGCGAGTACATCGCCCTGCCCTCGCCCGAAGAGGCGATGGCCCAGACCTACACCGAAGCGGAGAGGCTGCGGCTGGAACGGATGCGCGCCCGCGCGATCTGGGGCACGCCGGATGTCGCGGCGGCGAAGCTGCGGGCGCTGGCGGCGGAGCACGGCGTGGACGAGATCGCCATACTCACCACCGTTCACGACCCGGCGGCGCGGCGCCGGTCCTACGCGCTTCTGGCGGAAGAGTTCGGGCTAGGGACGGAAAACATCGCGCGGGCCGCCCAATGAGCCGCCGTTCTTCCAGATCTGGAAGCGGTACGCGGCCCAGGCGACGGCGCCGGCCAACAACGCCAGCGGCACCAGGATCATCAGCGCCCACATCACGATCCAGACGATCAGCGCGGCCAAGGCCAGTGCCCCGGCCAGCACGGCGACCGCCAGGGCCACCCCGGCGATCTTCATGGGCAGGCTCGCGCCGCGCGGCGGCGGGAAGGTGCCATCGATGCGCATATCGATGATGGGGGGAGGGCGACGGGTCATGCGATGGATCTGGCCGGTGACGGCGCCGCGTTCAAGTCCTGGTGGGCACGGCCGATGACGCTTCCTCCAAGCCTGTTCGTGCTCTCCGCCACGGCGGCGCTGGGAGTCGCCTTGATCGTGCTGTACGGCCTCCAGCGCTTCGCCCTGATCCGATGGGTGGGGCCGCTGCACGGCCTGACCGGTCTCTCGGGCCTCGTCCTGCTGCTGCTCGCGCTCCGCGGGCCGCCGCGCGGCGCGGCCTATGGCGTCGCCGGCTTCGGCACCATCGCGGCGATGTTGCTGGGATTGGCGATCGCGACCGGGCTCGTGGTGCTGACCGTGCGGCGGCGGCGCGGCGATCCGATGCTGGCAATCGGCCTGCACGCCACGCTCGCCATCTTCGGGCTGGTCCTGCTGGCCGCGTACGCCTCGATTCCGGGGTGAGGGGGGGAAGATGAAGGTTGGGCTGTTCCTGAACACGCAGTTCCCGGAGGGCGCCGATGTCGCCCCGCGCATCCCGGACCTGGTCGAGCAGGTGCGGACGGCGCGCGCGGCCGGCTTCGCCTCGCTCTGGCTGCCGCACCATTACCTCACCGCGCCGTTGCAGATGCTCCAGCTTACGCCGCTGCTCGCCTACCTGCTGCCCGAGGCGAAGGGCATGACGGTCGGGCCGGGCATCCTGATCCTGCCGCTGCTCAACCCGGTGCATGTCGCCGAGGAGGCGGCGACGCTGCACGCGCTCAGCGGCGGCACCTATATTCTTGGCGTCGGGCTCGGCTATCGCGAAGGCGAGTTCACCGCCTTCGGCGTCCCGCTCGCCGAGCGCGCGGCCCGCATGAACGAGCAGATCGGCCTGATGCGCCGGCTCTGGGCCGAGCCGCAGGTCACGCATGAAGGCCGTTTCTATCAGGTGCGCGAGCATGGGCTGAGCCTGCGGCCAGCCGG
>DATFDN010000143.1:0-2927 GCA_035252035.1 Acetobacteraceae bacterium
AGCCGGCTTTCCAGAGATCCCCGTTTCCGGCGCGGTCCTTCTGCCTGAGCGTTTCCGGGGGCCGGTTGCGCCTTCGGCGGCGGATCACCCGCTCTCTCCCGCGCCGGAGTGCTCGGGATTGGGACAAGATGGCGTACCTGGGCGCGTGAAACAACCACGATCGCGGAGTCGCAGCCCGCTTACGATGCTTCCCGATGGGCGCGGTGCGGATGATCGAGTGGCCGGACAACCGGCGGGACCATGGGGAAACCCGCATCCGCGCGGTAGGCGAGAGCTCTGGCGAGATCCTGCATGTTGTCCATGCCGTGCGCGGCGATGTCATCCGCATCATCTCGGTTCGCCGCGCCAGCAGAAGGGAGCGGAAGCCATGGCACTCACGCGCATGACGATGGAGGAGGTCAAGGCACGCGCGGCGCGCCGGACTCCAGAAGGGCAAGCGGAGTTCAAGCGCCGCATGGCCGAGACCACGGAAGAGGATGTCCGCCGGCACATGACCGAGGACGGCGAAGACCCGGACGCGCCGCTCCCGCCATTTCAGCCGCCGCCCGATGCCAAGGCGATCCGGGCCAAGCTCGGCATGAGCCAGGTTGTGTTCGCGGCGCTGCTCGGCATCCCGGTCGCGATGCTGCGCAACTGGGAGCAAGACCGGGTCGTGATGGACCCGGCGGCCCGGTCTCTGCTGAAAGTGGTTGACCGCGAACCCGAAGCCGTCCTGCGCGCACTGGCGCCCGCGCCCTCGGCGGCGGGCTGATCCGCCCCACCAGCTCGGGCGGCGCGGCCTCTGTTAACACCTGGATGGCTACCCTTGCGGTAGCCACAGCCGTTGACCGAGCGCATCCTCAATCCCGGCAGTTGCGCCCTTTGATGAGGGCGCCAGTCACCGGAGGCCAGGATGATCGTGGCAGTGACTTGGCGGCTGCGTCGCGCCCGGTGGACGGTGGTCACGGTTGTCGCCTTCGCGCTGTTCATGGACTACCTGATCTACGGCCTCGCCATCCCGTTGACGCCGTTCTCCCACGCGGGGATCGGCACCGGCGAGCAACTCGCCTTGCTGTCGCTCGGTTACGCGGCCGGCGTGCTGATTTCGACGCCGGTGTTCGGCTATCTCGGCGACCGGATCGGCTGCCGGCTGCCCATGATTTATGGCGTCCTGCTGGCCGCGCTGGCGACGCTGCTGATGGGCGTCGCGCCCAGTGTCTGGGTCATGCTGCTCGCCCGGTCTATGCAGGGCGCCGCCGCAGGGGCGACATGGACGGCCGGGCTTGCCCTTGTCGCGATGACATACGCGGAAGAGCGCGTGCAGATGATGGGGATCGCCATGACCGGGAGCACCGCCGGTCTCGTGATCGGGCCGCTTCTCGGCGGCTGGCTGCACAACCTCGGCGGCTACGCGCTGCCGTTCATGGCGGCCGGTGGATTGTTGGCGGTGGATGCGCTGATGCGCGTGTTCCTTCTGCCCAAGGGCGCGGCGGCGGCGGACAACGGGCCGCCGCCGCGGGAGATCCTGTTCAGCAGGTCGGTCGCGGTGCCGGCGCTGGCGGTCGTCCTCGCCGCTTCGGCCTGGGGAGTCGTCGAGCCATTGCTGCCCGATCATTTGCTCAAGGCCGCCTCGGCTGGTCCAGACTCCATCGGCCTGCTGTTCACGATCGCGGCCGCCGTCAGCGGGTTGAGCGCCCCGGTGGTGGGCTCCGTCTCGGAGCGGATCGGCACCAAGAAGACGATGGCCCTCGGAACGATCGCGACCGCCCTGACGCTCCCCCTTCTCGCCGCCTTTTCCAGCATTGCAGTCGTTGGCGCGGCGCTGGGCCTGGTCAGCGCCTCATTCGCATTCCTCCTCAATCCCGCGTCGGCGGAGCTGGGCAATGCCGTGGAGAGGCGGGGCATGAGCTGCTATGCCGCCGTGTACGCGGTGTACAACATCGCCTATTCCGTCGGGATGATGGGTGCCGGCGCGTTCGCCGCCGCAGCGTCCCTGCACGTCAGCCTGGTGCATATCCTGTCATGCACCAGCCTCGTGCTGCTATTGTGCCTGCCCGCGATCCTTCTGACAGACATGGCCGCGTCGGCGGCGGGCAAGGAGCGGACAGCGCCGGGGGTGCAGCTATCGCGGGAAGGTCGCGCCGAATAGCAATCCAGACCTCAAGACGGAGGAACAAGTGGACGGAAGGACCGACGTGTTCGACGCGGTGATGGCGGCAGTGGAGCGGGGCGAGTCGCTGCCGGTGGCGTGGTACACCCAGCAGGCGGTTGTTGACGACGAAATCCGGCACATCTTCCGCCGGAGCTGGCAGTATGTCGGCTCGCTGAGCGCGCTGAAGGCGGTGGGCGATTACATCACCGGCTTGGTCGGCGAGGTTCCCGTCGTCGTGCTGCGCAACGAAAGCGGCCTGGCGGGGTTCGTCAACGTGTGCCGCCATCGGCGACACCAGGTGATGAAGGGCCGCGGCAATGCCCGCGTCATGAAATGCGGCTATCACGCCTGGACCTACGACCTCGCAGGCTGCCTCCGGGGGGCGCCCCGGTCGGAGAGCGAGCCTGGATTTCGCCTCGACGACTATCCCCTGCTGCCGATGCGCGTCGAAACGCTCGGACCGTTCGTGTTCGCCAATCTCGACAGGAACCCCGCGCCGCTGGCGGAGACCTACGCGGGCCTCCTGGAGCAGATTGCAGAGAGCGGGATCGATCTCGACGCGCTGGAGCTGTGGAGCCGCGATGAGTGGCGCGCGCGCGCCAACTGGAAGACGATGCTCGAAAACTATCTCGAATGCTACCATTGCGCCGTGGCGCATCCCGGATTCAGCGCGGCCATCGACGTGCGGCCCGAGAACTACCGGCTGGCCGCCTATGATTTCGTGCTGAGCCAGACGGGCTTCGTCCGCCCGTCCGCCCTGCGGGGCAAGAGCCAGGTGAAGATCTACGATACAAGG
>DATFDN010000144.1:0-4286 GCA_035252035.1 Acetobacteraceae bacterium
CTCGTTGCGGTCCAGCACCGCCACGTTCGCGCCGGCTTCCGCCAGCGCCTCGCACGTCGCCGCCCCCAGCCCCGACCCGCCGCCCGTCACCAGCGCGGCCTGCCCCCGCACGTCCATGCTCCACCTCCTCTTTGCATGGCACGTCCCGTATCGAAGAATGCGGGTTGGAACAATGGGGAAGCCTTGGATGAGCGATTGGCGCGCGCCTACCGCGATCCGCTTCGCGCAAGAGAAGCAGCCCGCGCGGGGCGCGCGGGGGATGGTGGTGACGAACCACCCCCTCGCCTCCTCGGCCGCCGCCGAGATGCTGGCGGCGGGCGGCAACGCGGCGGACGCGGCGGTCGCCGGCCTGTTCGCGTTGAGCGTCGTGGAGCCGATGATGGTGGGCATCCTGGGGGGCGGAATGTTCCATCTCCGCCTGCCGGACGGCCGGCATGTGGTGATCGACAACCAGAGCCGCGCGCCGCTCTCGACTGGCCCGACCACCTACATGCCCGACCCGAACGCCGCGCCGGGCACGATGGACGCGCTGGGGCGCGCGAATGCGCTGGGTCCGCGCGCGGTCGCCTCTCCCGGCAACCTCAAGGGCTGGTGCGAGGTGCTGGAGCGGTTCGGCACCCTCCCGCTGGCCGACGCCATGGACCCGGCGATCCGCCTGGCGGCGCGCGGCTTCCGTGCCACCCCTTTCCTGTCCGACTGCGCGGCCGATTGCGCGGCGGACCTCGCCCGCGACGACGCGATCGCGCGCCTGTTCCTTCCCGGCGGCCAGCCCGTCCGACCGGGCGCGCGCGTGGTGATGGGGGACTATGCCGAATCCCTGCGCCTGATCGCGCGCGAGGGACCGGCGACGCTCTATCACGGCGCGCTTGGCGCCCTCTACACGGAGCACATGGGCCGCGCCGGTGGGTACCTCGCGATGCGGGACTTGACGGAGTACCGCACCGTGGAGCGCGCGGCGCTGCGCGGCACGTACCGCGGCCATGAGATCATCGGCCCGCCCCCGCCCTCCTCTGGGCCGCTGCACATCATCCAGATGCTGAACGTCCTGGAGGGCTTCGACATCGGCGCCCTGGGTTTCGGCACGCCGGAGACGATGCACCTGCTCGCCGAGGCGCTCAAGATCGCCTTCGCCGACCGCGCGGCGGCGACCGCAGACCCGGATTTCGTCGCTGTCCCGGTCGAAACGCTCCTGTCCAAGGACTACGCGGCGCGACGACGCGCCGAGATCGATCCCACGCGCGCCCGAGACTTCGCAGCCGGGGTCGTGCCGGCCGAGTCCGCGCACACGACGCACCTGACTGTGGCCGACGGGGACGGAATGATCGTGGCGGCCACGCAGACCATCAACAGCCTGTTCGGCGCCCGCTTCGTGGTGCCGGGGACGGGCATGATCCCCAACAACTACATGTACCTCTTCACGCCCCATCCGGGCCGCGCCAACTCGGTCGCGCCGGGCAAGCGCGTCACCTCCTCGATGTCGCCGGTGATCGTGCTGCGCGACAGCCGCCCGGCCTACGCGCTCGGCCTGCCGGGCGGGCTGCGCATCTTCGCCTCCGCGATGCAGGCGTTGATCAACCTGATCGACCACGGGATGACGCTCGCCGAGGCGGTGGAGGCGCCACGCCTGTGGACGCAAGGCTTCGGGGTGGAGATGGAGCGGACGTTCGGCGAGGCCGCGGTCCGCGCGATGGAGGCGCGCGGGCACCGTGTCTCGGTCGTGCCAAACGTCGCCGGCGGAATGTGCGCGATCGCGTTCGAACCCGATGGCGGCATGACCGGCGCGGCGTGCTGGCGCGCGGATGGCGTCCCGATCGGCCTCGGCGGCGGGCTGGCGCGTCCCGGCGTCCGCTTCCGCCCAGAGGCGGTGGCGGGGTAGGCGGACCCGTCATGGGGTGCCGGGCGGCGGTGGGCCGACCTGCTCACTCCTTTCCGCGAGCACGCCAAGTCGGTCATCACCGAGGCGGGTGGCACGGTCGAGTGGCTGCGAGTTAGCGCCTGCCCCGCAGCCTGTGCAGGGCCTTGTAGACGGCGCCCTTGGGATTGATCCCCATGCGCCGCGCCAGAGCCTGTTTTCGCGTGTCCTTACGCGCGATGGCATTCACGAAGTAATGGGGGAGCGCGCCGGCATCGACCAGCGCGGTCTCCAGATCAACCAGCGTGCCGTACGCCTCCCAGCCCTTCCTCGTGTCGTACAGGGCATCGTGGTTGAGGCACCACATGATCATGAACAACAACGAACCGTACTGCCCGTGGACTTCCAAATTGGGCCAGATCCGGCGCATGGTGGGAAGGATCTCCGAGGAATGGATCGCCTCCGTCGGATCGACGGCGATCACCTCCTCGGGCGAGGGGAATTTCAGATCCGGCTCGCCAGGCAGCCGAAGCTCCTCGTCCAGCAATCGGTAAATCCGCCTCGCGATGTTCGCGTGCTCGTCCGGATAAGCGAACCGGTCCGGCCCGACGTACTCGAAGGCCCACAGCACCCCGCCCGGCGCCAGAGCGTCCCGGCAGGCGAGCAAGGTCTTCTCAAGTTCGTGGATATGGTGCAGCGACGCCATGAAGGTGATGACGTCATAGGTCTCGCGCGGCAGGGTGGACGTATTGATATCCCGGCAAATAAAATCGATGCGGTCGGCGACGCCAAGCTTCTCGGCTTCCGCGCGCGCGATGTCGAGCCCGGCCGGGCTGATGTCGTAGAAATCGAAGCGCTCGACGGCACCGGAGGTCAGCAATTGCAGCTCGTGGAACGCCGCCCCGACTCCCACGCCCAGACCACGCCGAACGGGCTTGTGCCATAGCTGGGTATCCACGAACCACTGGGCATGGGTATGATGCCCCATGATCTTGACCAGCCGTTGCTGGGCAAGCGGATGACCGAGCCATTCCCTTCGGGCGAAATCGGTGTCGTTGTGCGCCTTGCTCCAATGCTCGGCGGCCTTCGCGATATCGTCGGCGGACAAGTCTGGAGAGATCACGCTAATGCTCATGTCTCGCTCGGCTCCAAGGCGCCTACCGCACCGCGAATCCCGAGGGCGGGCTTTTGCGCGTGGGTATTGGGCGTTTCGCGGCTGAGAACGGCTCGAGCGATGCGGCTGGATAGCTTGATCGCGGGCCGATCGACGATCCATTCGAAAAGGGTGCTCACCGCGATCACGGTGGGAAATGTGACAATCGCTGTGACGGCGAGGGCGGCCGCGTAACTCCATCCGTGCCCGAGCCGCAGCACGGCCATCAGCCAGTACGAGAGGGACATGAGAATCGGCCAGTGCAGGAGATACACCGAGAAGGAAATGCGCCCAAGAAAGGCCGGCACACGCGACGACAACGCCTTGCGAACGCCCCCCGCCCCCAGGAGTCCGGAGACCAGCAGAATCCCGCCGAGGCTGTGAAACAGGGTCCGCTCGGCCGCCTGCACGTTGAACAGGGGATACGGCAGGTTCGGCAAGACAAGGTGATGATGCACGATGGCGAAGACACCCGAATAATCGAAGGCGCCGCAGACGAGACCAAGCCCCATCAGTCCCATGGAGGCGCGCGGCGCGGCCCGGAGGCGGCGCGCGGCAAGATGGAGCAGGCTGCCGGCGAATATGGTCTCGTAATGGATAATGTACTCCGACCCGGCGGACACCGCCACCGCCAGCGCGAGGAAGACGATCGCGGTGGCTGCCAAGTTGCGCCGTCCGAACACGCCGTAGGCCGCGAACAGGATCAACGACCCGAGCACCTCGATCCGGATGGTCCAAAGCGGGCCGTCGAGCTGCAAGTTCCCCAGGAACGCGGTGCCGTACACGCCATCGAACACGGCCGAGCCGAGGCTGATATGATCGGGGTAGTAGTCTATCGGCCAGCCAGCGGCCCCGATCACGGCGGCCATGCGGTTGTGCATGGCGCCGTGCGCGTAGAGGACATAGGCGAACATCGTCGCCGCGAACACCGGGATGACCAGGCGCGGGTAACGCTTGACGGCACCAGCCCGCAAGGCAGCTTTATCGCCGGAATCGTAATACTGCTTCGTGAGGACGTAGCCGCTCATCACGAAGAATATCGACACCGCGAAGTTTCCGTTGAAGAAAACGGTGAAGCAGGGCTGGGCGAAGACCGCCTCTATTGGATACCGGACCGGAATGTTCACGTTCGGCCTCATGTAGGTTCCGAGGTGCGGCACGAACGCGAACAGGAAATGGGCGAAGACAACGCTGAGGGAGGCTAAGCCGCGCAGCCCTTCGAGCGACAGATCCTTTTGTTTCATTCCCCTCGCCGCTTGTTCTTGCCGCCAAACAAGGCCC
>DATFDN010000145.1:0-2970 GCA_035252035.1 Acetobacteraceae bacterium
CGATTCCCGGCGCCGCGTTGCCGGCTTGGACGTTCCTCAGCGTCCCGCGCCACCCCGCCTCGGCCACCGCCATCAGGGCCGCCTGTCACGGAGGCACGCCATAGCCAAGCCCCCATCCATCCCGCCGCCGCGCAAGCGCACGGTCCGCAAGGCGCCGAAACCCTTGCCGGCCGCGGACAAGACGCCCGGCTCGCCGCGCAAGAAGGCGGCGATCGCTGGGCCGGTCCGTGCCCCGCGCAAGCGCGCGGCCCCCGAACACACCGATCAGCTCGACCGCTTGCAGGGCCTGATCGTCACCAGCCTGGAGGACGACAAGGCCGAAGGGGTGGTCGCCATGGATCTCGCCGGCAAGGCCATGTTCTGCGACCGCATGGTGATCGCGACGGGGCTTGCCGACCGCCAGATCTCGGCCATGGCCGAGCACCTGGTCGAAAAGCTGGAGGAGGCGGGGCTCAAGCGCGTGCAGGTCGAGGGGGCCGGCGGCTCCGACTGGGTGCTGATCGATGCCGGCGATATCGTCGTGCATCTGTTCAAGCCGGAGGCGCGGACGATGTACGCGCTGGAGAAGATGTGGGGGGCGGATCTGGACGAGGCGGGCTGAGGGCCGGTTGTTGGCGCGAGGGTGCGTTGGGGGCTACCCTTCACCTGAGCTTACAAAGCCAGGGGAAACGGCCAATGAGCCAAGCCAGCCAAGCGGTTCCGCCAACCTCGCTGCGCCATGTCATGCTCGCCTCGGCGGTCGGATCGGCGCTGGAGTGGTATGATTTCTTCATCTACGGCACCGCCGCCGCGCTGGTGTTTGGCGAGCTGTTCTTCCCAAAATACGACACGACTGTCGGGACGCTCGCCGCCTTCGCCACTTTCGGGGTGGGGTTCGTGGCGCGGCCGTTCGGCGGCCTGTTCTTTGGTCACTTCGGGGATCGGATCGGGCGCAAGCCGATGCTCGTCGCGACCTTGATGCTGGTGGGTGGCGGCACCTTCTTGATCGGGCTGCTGCCGACCTATGCCGCCATCGGCGTCTGGGCGCCGCTGCTGCTGGTGCTGATGCGGCTGATCCAGGGCTTCGGCGCCGGGGCGGAGTATAGCGGCGCCGTGATCTTCGCCGTCGAGTACGCGCCCGCGGGCCAGCGCGGCTTCTACGGCAGCTTCCCGCCGATGGGGGTCGCCTTCGGCAATTTGCTGGCGGCCGGCGTGTTCTACCTCGTGACCCTGCTGCCCAAGGACGCGCTGTTCGCCTGGGGTTGGCGCGTGCCGTTCCTCCTCTCGTTCCTGATCCTCGGCCTCGGCGTCTACATCCGCGCCAAGTTGGCGGAAACCCCGGTCTTCGCCGAGGTCGAGGCCACCCGTCCGGTGCTCCGCGCCCCCATCGTCGAGGCGCTCCGCCGCCACCCGCGCAACTTCCTGGTGGTGATCGGCGCCCGGCTGGCGGAGAACGGGCTCGGCTACCTGTTCCCCGTCTTTGGCCTGAGTTACATCGTCAACACGTTGCACATGCCGCGCAGCGTCGGGATCACCGGTGTCATGGTGGGCACGTTCGCGGAGATCATTGGCATCTTCTTCTTCTCATGGCTGTCCGACAAGGTGGGGCGGCGTCCGGTGTACCTGGGCGGCGCGCTGTTCAGCGCCGCCTTCGCGTTCCCGTTCTTCCTGCTGACCGCGACGCTCAGCCCAGGGCTGATCTGGCTCGCCTTTGTCGCGGTGCTGGGGATCGGGCTGGCCGCGATGTTCGGGCCGCAAGCCGCGTTCTTCGCCGAGCTGTTCGGCCCCCGCTTGCGCTTCAGCGGCTTCGCCTTCGCGCGCGAACTCGGCTCGGTCCTGGCGGGTGGACCCGCGCCGTTCATCGCCGCCCTGCTGGTCGGCTGGATGGGCGGGGCGCCATGGGGCGTGGCGTGCTACGTCATCCTGTTGTCGCTGCTGACCGCCTTCGCCGTCTGGTGCGGGCCGGAGACCCACGCCGTCGATCTGGCCGAGGACAGGGTCGAGGAGGGCGTCGCGGTCGAGAAGGCGCCCCGGCTGGTGCCTGGGGCGTAGCTTTTAGCCTGCCGGCCGCCGGCGCATGAACGCCGCGCGCAGGCAGGTGGCCACGACCTCGCCGCGCTGGTTGATGGCCTGATGCTCGAACTCCACCACGCCCGCGTCGGGGCGCGAGCGGCTCGCGCGCGCGGAGCGCACGGTCGAGCGCGCGCGGATCGTGTCGCCGTGGAACACCGGCATCGGGAACTCGACCTTGCTCATGCCGAGATTGGCGATGGTGGTGCCGAGCGTGGTCTCGCCCACCGTCATCCCGATCAGCAGGCCGAGGGTGAAGATGCTGTTCACCAGCGGCCGGCCGAACTCGGTCGTCTTGACGAACTCGGCGTCGAGGTGCAGCGGCTGCGGGTTCATCGTCAGCGTGGTGAACAGCACGTTGTCCGTTTCGGTGACGGTGCGCGACATCGCATGCTCGAACACCTGCCCTTCGTGGAATTCTTCGAAATAAAGGCCGGCCATGGCAAGCCTCCCGCGGGTTCGCGAGGAGGGTAGGGAGTGTGGGCACGGGCGGCAAGTTATGATGCTTCACCCCTCCCCCACCGCCTCTCGCAAGGCGGCCTCGGACAGCGTGAGAGAAAGCATGACCAGCCTGGTCCTTGGCTGCTTTTGATGAAGCTGTTTCGGCAACGCCAGGCGCGTGCGGCCCTCGTGGTCGCCAGCCGCCCGTGACCCTATGCCTGTGCTACTTCCTCAACCTCGCGACCCAGCATCCCTTTCAACGCCAGCACCAACAAATCGCACTCGTGCTCGGTGCCGACACTGATGCGTATGTATCCGGCGATGCGCGCCGGCTCCGGGAAGTGGCGGACCAAGATGGACCGTTCGCGCAAGTCGGCTGCCAGCCGCGCCCCACCCCGAGATGTGTGCGAGGCGAAGACGAAGTTCGCCGCTGAGGGCAGGACGTTGAAGCCGAGATCGCGGAGTCTACGGGAGAGCCGG
>DATFDN010000146.1:0-12266 GCA_035252035.1 Acetobacteraceae bacterium
CGAGATACGAACTCCCGGCGGTCAGGCGCGTATCGATGCGCGCGCGCGTGCCCGTCAGGGCGATACGGGCGGTCAACCCGGCAGGCGGCAGCCCGGCGGCGGGGCCGGTCAAGACCCGCACCCCGGAGGCGTCCGCCCGCACCGTGCCCTGTGGCTGGGCGGGCGTGCCGGTGATGGCGGCGGCCAGCGTGACCCGGCCCGCGACGCGCTCCCCAGCCCCCAGCGCCGGGCCGGCCGCGGCGAGATCGACGTTGCCATCGGCGTGCAAATCGACCGGAGCGGTAAGGGCCAAGCCGGTGCGCCCCGTAACGCTCAGGCGCGAGGCTCCGGCTGTCGCGCGCAGGGCGATGCGCGCCGACTCCCCCGCCAAATCCGCCGAGGCCGTCACCTCGGCGGCCGGCAGCGCGCGCCCCTGCGCCGTGTCCAGCCGAAGCCCGGTGCCCTGCACGCGGATCGTGCCGGTCGGGGCGGACGCTGTCCCGCCGAGCCGCGCTTCGGCGTTCAGCGTCCCGCTCAGATCGAGACTTGGGGAGACGAGGGCGGCGAGGCTCGCGGGAACGTCGCGCGCCTGGGCGGTCAGGTCGAGCGTCTGTCCCACCCGCCCATTCACCGCGACCACCGCCTTCCGCACGCCAAGGCGCAGCGAATCGATCGCCACGCCCTGCGCGAAGCCGAGCCTGACCGGCGCGAGAAGCCGCAAGGTCTGCCCCTTCCAGGCGGCGGCGAACTCGGACAGCGCCAATTGCCGCGCCGGCGCATCCGCCGTGCCCTTCCCCGTGATCCGCGCCGGGGCTCCTTCGAGATTGGTCAGATCGGCGGCCAGCGTCAGTGCGAGCGCATCCGCTGGCCCACTCGCCCCGAGCCGGGCGGAACCGGAAATCGCGGCGGCCTTCACGCCGTCCAGAGTCAATTCCCCATCCACCACCGGCGCGTTCGATGGGTGGTCGAGCGTCAACCGCAGCACGCCCTTGCCGATCGAGGCGGTGCCCGGCTCGCCCGCGTCGGCGGCTTGCGCGTCGAGCCGCCAGACGGCGGCGCCGGCGTCCAGCGTGGCCGAGGCGCTCCCGGTGAGCGGCCGGCCCGCCAGCGGCGTGAAATCCGAAAGATTGCCGATGCTCAGGCGGAGTTGGCCTTGCGGCAGGGTGGCACCGGCCGGCAGCGCCACCGCGCCGGTCGCGGCGAGGCTCTTCCAGTCGGCACGCTCGATCCGTGCCTGAAGCGTGCCGTCCGCCGCCCGTCCGCCAGCCACCGCGACATCGATGGGCGCGCCCAGCAACGTGCCTTGCGCGGTCAGGCTGCCGGCGGGGCTGGTGGGCAGACCATGCGCGTTCAGTTGCGCGGTGAACGGACCGGAGGACTGGCCGGCCGCGCTCACCTCGCCTCCGAGCGCCAGCGCCACGGCGAGATCGGTGGTCGGGCCGGAGACGCGCCCATCGGCGTGCAACGCGCCCTGAAGCCGCGCGTCGATCGGATTCAGCCGGGGCAGCGATGTCGCGAAGCGCAGATCGAGGCTCGCCGATGAGAGGGAGCCTTGGGCCGAAAGCGCCAGATCCTGGCCGTTGAACTCCAGGCGCGAGAGGCTGACCGATCCGCCCAGCACCGTTGCCGCCGCCTCGATCCGCGCGCCCTCTCCCACCAGCGCGGGCACGGGCGCCCGTCCGCCAGTGATGCCGAGCGTGCCGCTCAGATCGAGCGCCAGCGCCCCGCCTTGCTGGCGCGCCCCCGTCAGTTGCAGGGCGGCGCGGCCCGCTATTTGCTCCCCGGCCACGGCCGCGAACGGCGCCAGGTCGGGCAAGGTAAGCTGCGCGCTGCCTTGCTCGGTGTCGAGCTGCGCGTTGCCGCTGGCTTCGAGGAGCGGATGGTGCAGGGCGAGGCGCACTGGCCGTCCAGCCGCGGCCAAACGCGCCTCCGCGTCGAGCCGCACGGGCGCGTCCGCCAGCAGGTCGGGCCGCTTGCCCGGCACCGTCACGCCGTCGAGCTGGCCGGACAGGCGCAGATCCCCCTTGTTGCCCTGCACGTCCAGTCTCACAGCCCGCGCCCCGCCCCCTCCGGCGCGCAGCCCATCGGCGCGCAGCGCGGCGTTCACATCGGGCGTGGCGAATGGCCCGTTGACATCCGCGTTCACAGACACCGATTGCCACCCAAGATCGGGACGCGGCGCCATCGCCGGGGCGTGGGCGTCCACATGCAAGGCCAGGGTGCGGCCGGGCAAATCCACCTGCCCGCGCGCCTCCGCCCGCAACGCCCCCGCCGCGAGCGCGAGCTGGGTCGCGAGCGCCGTCTCCGGCCCATTGACCTGGGCGGAAAGGTCGATCGGACCGATCTCCGCAACGCCGGACAGAGTCGCGATCAGCCCGCGCGGCCCCTCCTGGGCGGTGACACGCGCATCGATCGCCGCGGCGTTCATCCGCGCGGCGACGTTATACGTGCCGCTAGCGTCGAGCCGCTGGGCGCTGAGATCGAGCCGCGCCTCTTCGGTGCTCGCGTCGCGCGAACCGGAGCCGCTGAGACGCAGCACGGCGCTCGCGCCGATGACCGGCTTCTCGATCGTCAGCCGCTTCGCCTCCAGCGCCTTCACGGTGAGCTTGTTCGGCAAGCTGCTGCCCGAGGAGCCGCCCGAACTGACGGGGAGCCGGGCGATGTCGCCCTGGTCGGCCTCCAGGCGGTCCACCAGGATATCCTTATGGATCAGGGCGAGTGGCGACCAGACGATCCGCACGCCCTCGAAGGTGGCGTAGGTGCCTTGCGCGTCGCGCAGTTCGAGCGTTTGGGCCGTCAGCGTGCCGCCCCAATGGATCGACAATCCTTGCGTGCTGATGGAGCTGCTGGCCCACCCCAGAAGCCGGTCGAGCAGCCCCGCCTGGGCCGGCGCGACCGGCACCGACAGAGCGAGCAGCCCGAGGATCGTGGCCGCGAGCGTGCGGGTGAGCCGCATCAGAACGCCTGCCCCAGCCCGACATAGATCTCGAAGGAGCCGCTGTTCGGCAGCCGGACCAGGGGAACCGCGCCCTCCAACCGGATCGGCCCGATCGGGGTGTAATAGAAGATACCCGCCCCAGCCCCGACGGCGTATTTGCCGCCCAGCCCGCGCGCGTTCGCGCCCGCCACCCTGGCGGCATCGGTGAAGAGCGAGAAGCCGAAGCTCGAATAGACGCGCTGGCGCAGTTCGATCGTGCCCGCCGTGATCCGCGTGCCGCCCGCCGGCTTCCCGTCGGGAAATTGCGGACCCACCGACTGATAGCGGTACCCGCGCACCGTCCCGCTGCCTCCGGCATAGAACCGCTGATCGGGCGGCAGGCTGAACGTGTCCACGCCGAAGGCGTTGCCCAGCAGGCCGCGCAGCGCGAGGACGGTGCGGCCGTTGCCGGTCATGTCGAGATAAGTCGAACCGGACAATTGCGCCAGGACGAAGTTCGATTGGATGCCGGTCAGCGACCGTTCGGGCGTGACAAGAAGGGCGGCGCGGATGCCGTTCGTCGGGTTCAGCAAGCTGTTCGTGTCGTCGTAGCGCAGCGAGAGCGGAATGCCGAGCAGGTTGTAGCGCCGGCTGACGCCTTCCTGGAAGATCTCCTCTTGCTCGGCCGAGATACCGACGCTGGCGCGCCAATGCTTGGACAGCATGCGCGTGATCGCGAGCGATTCGATCAACGCCTTCTGGTCGTAGGCGATCAGCGACTGCTTCACTGCCCCGAGATTGGCCTCCAGCGACTGGTCGCGGATCAGGAAGTCGGGCTTGATGAACTGCGCGTTGACCTTGTAGCCGGGCCGAATCTGGGAATTGCCTCCGGCCTGAAAGGCGGCGGTCAGATTGAGTTGCTCGGCGTTGCCGAACAGGTTCCGGTCATGCCAGCCCGCCGTCAGCCCCAGGCCGAGGTCGGTCGCGTAGGAGACGCCGAAATCGACCGCGTGGCCGGGACGTTCGGTTGTGTAGAAGGTGATCGGCAATTGTCCGGCGGTGTTGAGCTGGGTGTCCGGGATAGCCAAGACCGAAGCGAAGATCGGCACCGTGGCGAGATCGGCGCGCGCGCGGTCGAGGGCGCTCGCGCTGAACAGCTCGCCCTGGTGGATCAGCAATCGCCGGCGCACGAAGGATTCATTGACCCCGTCCAATCCCTGAAAGCGGATCGGCCCGAGCGCAACCTGTGGCCCGCTTTCGACCTTGAAACTCACGTCCATCGCGTCCAGCGCCGGATACAGGATCGCCGGCTCCAGTTCGACCTTCGCCAGCGCGTAGCCGTGATCGCGCAGCGCGGCGAGCAGCCGGTCGCGCGCCGCCGCCACCTGCGCGGCGACAGCGGGATCGCCGCTGGCGAGCTTCGCTTCCCCTTCCAGGCCCGGGGGATAGCTGCCCGTCAGCGTCACGCGGCGTACATGGAACTGCGGGCCGGGTGCCACCGCGACCGCCACCTTGGCCGGCGGGTTGGCAGGCGCCGCCCGCAACAGATCCACCAGGCCCGGCATGTCGAGCGGATGCCCGTTGACCGTGATCGCCACCGTGCCCTTGTAGTAGCCGAGGCTGCGCAGGGCGGTCAGGAATCGCTCGCGGTCCTGCCGCGCGCGCGCGAGCAGCGCGAACGGACCCACGGGGGCTTTCTCGCGCAGCGACTCCAGCTCCGATGACCCGCTCAGCGCGGTGTTGAGTGCGCTATCCCCGGTGTTGGCGACCGCGACGGTGTAGGGCTGCGGGTCGGCGGCCCTGCCAAAGTGGTAGCCGAGCGCGGTGGCCGATGCCGCGAACAGCAGAGCCGCCCATCCACGGGCCAGACGAGGAAGGCGCCTCATGGGCCCTATCTAGCGCCTTGGGCCGGACACCGGAACACCATCAAACCATCACGGCTGTGCCATCGTGCCGCCAAATCTGGTAGGTAGCCGCTCATCATGCGCCGAGCGCCCTCTCGACTCCGCCCATCCAGGATACGCCCGGTCGCATCCGGGGAGGGATGGGACGAGACGGTCGGCTCGTCCTGGTGGCTGGACCGGGCAGACCGCGCCTCGGTCATTGGCGGCTTGCGCGCGATACGGCGCCTGCTCGGCCTGCTCGTGCTGACCGTGACCTCCATGGCGGTGCAGAGCGTGCTGCTGTGCCTCCGCGGCTCCGGGAAGGTGCGCTTCGCCCGCCTGTACTGGTCGCTGTTCTGCCGGGTTCTGGGAATGCGCGTGCGCGTGATCGGAGCGCCGGCATCGGCCAGGAACGGGCGGCAGGTGCTGTTCATTTCGAACCATAGTTCCTGGCTCGACATCCCAGTGCTCGGCGGCGTGCTGCCGGGCTGCTTCGTGTCCAAGACCGAAGTGGGGCGATGGCCCCTGATCGGCACGGTGGCGCGGCTTGGCCGCACGGTCTTCATCTCCCGCCGGGCTGGTCCGATGGCGCGCGAGATCGACGCGATGCGCGCGGTGATGCGCCGGGGGGACAACCTGATCCTGTTCCCGGAAGGCACCACGTCGGACGGCTCGCGCGTCATGCGGTTCCGGGCCTCGTTCTTCGCCCTCGCGTCGGGGGAGGAGCCGCCGATCGTGCAGCCCGTGTCGGTCGTCTACGACCGGCTCGCCTTCCTGCCCGCGAACCGCATGACCCGGCCGCTCTTCGCCTGGTATGGCGATATGGACATCGCCTCGCATTACTGGCGGATCGCGCAGTACCGGGGCCTGCGCGCCACCGTGCTGCTGCACGAGCCGATCGACCCGCGCGAGCAGCCGAACCGCAAGACCCTGTCGCGGGAGGTGTGGCGGATCGTCGCCGACGGCGCCGCGACGCTGCGCCAGAACCGGCCGGCGGCGCCGATCGGACCCGCGCGGGCGCATGGCGAATCGGCCTCGGCGGATCAGAGAGCAGCGCCGGCATAGGCGCCCGTCCGATGATGACGGGCGTGTGTATCGCAGTAGCAAGCCCGCATAAGGAATGGACCCGCCATGACCCCCGAATCAAAGTTCCTGGCAGGACATCAGGCGAGGGGTTGACAAATCGGCTGCCCCTCATGCCAGCATAGCAGACAGATCAGTGGCTTCTGCCCCTCATGCGCGCTTGACCGCTCGGACCGACTTGACGATCTCTCCGCCTCCCCGCGCCGGGCTGGCCCGGCGCGGACTGGTGGAGCGATGATGATGAGTGGGACGACACCGGACAGCACTGCGCCACGCAAGCGCCTGCACGTCATCACCTGGGGCTGCCAGATGAACGTGTACGACAGCGCCCGCATGGCCGACGTGCTGGCCCCGATCGGCTACGCGCCGAGCCCGGCGCCCGACGGGGCGGACATGGTGATCCTCAACACCTGCCATATCCGTGACAAGGCGGCCGAGAAGGTGTTCTCCGAACTCGGGCGGCTGCGCACGCTGAAGCGGGCGAAGGAGGCGGCGGGCGGGCGCATGATCCTCGCCGTGGCCGGCTGCGTGGCGCAGGCTGAGGGAGAGGAGATCCTGGCGCGCGCGCCCTTCGTGGACATCGTGCTCGGTCCGCAGACCTATCACCGCCTGCCGGAGATGGTGGCGCGCGCCGGCCGCGCCGGGGGCGTCGTGATCGACACCGAATTCCCGCCCGAGGCGAAGTTCGACTTCCTGCCCGAAGCCTCGGCCCCGCAGGGCGTGACCGCGTTCCTCGCGATCCAGGAGGGCTGCGACAAGTTTTGCAGCTTCTGCGTGGTGCCCTACACGCGCGGCGCCGAGCAGAGCCGGCCCGCCGCTTCGTTGGTCGCCGAGGCGCGGCGCCTCGTCGCCCAGGGGGCGCGCGAGATCACGCTGCTTGGCCAGAACGTGAATGCCTGGCACGGCGAAGGGCTGGACGGGCGCGCGTGGAACCTCGCTCGCCTGCTGCGCGCCCTGGCCAGGATCGAGGGGCTTGGGCGGCTGCGCTACGCCACCTCCCATCCCAGGGACATGGACGAGGAGCTGATCGCCGCGCACCGCGACCTGCCGAGCCTGATGCCCTTCCTGCACCTGCCGATCCAGTCGGGGTCGGACCGGCTGCTGGCGGCCATGAACCGGCGGCACCGCGCGGCGGACTATCTGCGCATCGTGGACCGGCTCCGCGCCGCCCGGCCCGATATCGCATTGTCCTCGGACTTCATCGTGGGCCACCCTGGCGAGACCGAGGCTGACTTCGCGGCGACGATGGCATTGGTGGAGACGGTCGGCTTCGCCCAGGCTTTCAGCTTCAAGTACTCCGCCCGCCCCGGCACCCCAGCCGCCACGGCGCCGAACCAGGTGCCGGAGGCGGAGAAGGACCGGCGCCTTCGGGAACTCCAAGCGCTGCTGCGAACCCAGCAGGCCCGGTTCGGCCAAGGGTGCGTCGGCCGCACCCTGCCTGTGCTGTTCACCGGACCGGGACGGCATCCCGGCCAGATCGCCGGACGCTCGCCTTACCTTCAGCCAGTGCATTTGACCGGCCCGGCGGCGCTGATTGGCACCGAGGCCCCCGTGAAGATCGTTGCCGCGCTCCCCAACTCTCTCTCTGGAACCCTCACCGAGGAGCTTGCCCGCGCTTGAGTCACACCGCCACGCTTGCGACCACACCGGCCTCCCGCACCGACAGCAAGGCCGTGACCCTGCACTTCCGCGACAACATGCTGTTGCCATTGCTGCTGGGCGATCACGACCGGCATCTGGTCCGGATCGAGCAGGCGCTGGGCGTGCGCATGTCGTGCCGAGGCAACCGCGTTGCGATCGCCGGGGACGCGGCGCGCGTCGATGCCGCGCAGGCGGCGCTGGAAGGGCTTTGGGCGCGGCTGGAGCGCGGCGAGAGCGTTGGCCGGGCCGAGGTGGAGGCGGCGATCCGCCTCGCCGATCCCGACACCGACCCGCGCCTGCCGCTCTCCGACCTGCCGGCGATCCGCACCAGGCGCGGCGCGGTCGGCCCGCGCAGCGCCGGCCAGGCCGCCTACATGGAGACGCTGGCGAACGACGAGATGGTGTTCGCGGTTGGCCCGGCTGGCACCGGCAAAACCTATCTCGCCGTGGCGCAGGCGGTGGCGATGCTGCAATCGGGCAAGGTTGACCGCATCGTGCTCTCGCGCCCGGCGGTGGAAGCGGGCGAGCGGCTTGGCTTCCTGCCGGGCGACATGAAGGAGAAGGTCGATCCCTATTTGCGCCCGCTCTATGATGCGCTGCACGACATGATGCCGGCCGAGCAGGTGATGCGCCGGCTCGCCAATGGCGAGATCGAGGTGGCGCCGCTCGCTTTCATGCGCGGGCGCACGCTGGCCCATGCCTACGTCATCCTGGACGAGGCGCAGAACACGACCGCCGTGCAGATGAAAATGTTCCTCACGCGCATGGGCGAGGGCACGCGCATGGTCGTCACCGGCGACCTGACGCAGATCGACCTGCCAAACGGCGTCGCCTCCGGTCTGCGCGAGGCCATGGAGACCCTTGAGGGCGTGTCCGGCATCAGCGTCGTGCGCTTCGACAAGCGCGACGTGGTGCGTCATCCGCTGGTGGCGCGCATCGTCGATGCCTATGAGCAGCGCGAGACGGCGGCCGGCGAGAAGCGCCGCGAGGCCCGCCGCTCGCGCGAGCCGGCCGCGCCCGAGGCCATTCCCGGCAAGTGAATGATGGAGCCCTCGTGTAGCATCCCCGCGCGAGCGGGGCGCCTCTCCGAACCCGAGATCATCGTCGCCGCGCCCGGTTGGCGGCGGCTTGTGCCGAACGCCAGCAAGGTCGCCGCCCGCGCGGCGCGCATCGGCGCGGGCACCGGGGTGAGCGTCGTGCTCGCCGACGACCGTACCGTGCGGCGGCTGAACGCGCGCGACCGTGGACGCGACGAGCCGACCAATGTCTTGACCTACGACCCGCCGGCGCCCGGTCTTCCCGGCCAGATCGTGCTGGCGCTTGGCGTGGTGCGGCGTGAGGCGGCGCGATCCGGGCGGCGCCCGGCGCACCATCTGGCGCATCTGGTGCTGCACGGCGTCTTGCACCTGGCCGGTCATGACCATCACCATCCCGGCGATGCGAGACGCATGGAAATGACGGAGGCGCGGCTGTTGCACCGGATCGGCGTGCCGAACCCGTGGCGGAGCAACGTGGCATGAGCGGCGCCTTGGCCCGCCTCGGCCTGCTCGGGCGCGTGCGCGCGCGCCTCAACCGGCGGCAGGCCGAGCACAGCGTGCGCGAGTCGATCGCCGAGCTGGTGCAGGAAGCGGCCGAGGCCGCGCGTGATCCCGGCGGCGCCCAGGAGCTTGACCGGCACGAGCGTGCGCTCATCAACAATGTGCTCCGCCTGCGCGAGACCACGGCGGGGGACGTGATGGTGCCGCGCACCGACATCGTCGCGATCCGCCTCGACACGGGCTTCCAGGCGGCGGTGGAGCAGATCCGCGCCGACGGCCATTCCCGCCTGCCGGTCTATCGCGAGCAGCTCGACGACGTGCTCGGCATGGTCCACATCAAGGATGTCTACGCCTTCGTTGGACATCCCGAGGATTTCTCGCTGGAGAAGATCCTGCGCCGCCCGCTGATGGTGGCGCCGCAAATCCCAGTTCTCGACCTGCTGTTGCAAATGCGCCAGGCGCGGATGCATCTCGCGCTGGTGGTGGACGAGTATGGCGGCATCGACGGGCTGGTGACGATCGAGGATTTGGTGGAGACCATCGTCGGCCCAATCGCCGACGAGCATGACGAGGTTGAAGGCCCGATGATCGTCGAGCGTCCGGACGGCGCGCTCGACATCAATGCCCGCCTGCCGGTCGAGGAGTTCGAGAAGCGGCTCGGCCCCGTGCTGACGCCGGAGGAGCGCGACGCCGACATCAACACGGTGGGCGGCTTGGTGTTCACCTTGGCGGGGCGCGTGCCGGCGCGGGGCGAGGTGGTGAGCCATCCGGGCGGGATCGAGTTCCAGGTCTTGGACGCGGACCCGCGGCGCATCCGCCGTCTTCGGGTGCGGCGCTCGCAGGCGGTGCGGCAGGAGGCGGCGTAACGTCCTGGTAGAGTGCCCTCGGTCCTGACCCAGGAAGAGTAGGGCGGAAAAGCGCGGCGCATTCCGCCGCCCGCCCCCACCTTCGTGGATGGCGGAATGCGCTTCGCTATTCCGCCCTACGACGATCGATGGTTTCAACGACGGTTGGTATTTATAGTTACCCCTTGTAGGCGCGCTCCACTTGCTTTTGTGCCCGTTGCACCGCGGCCTTCGGGTTTGACGCGCCGGAGGCGGCGGCCGCGAACATGTCCACCAGGACGAAGTTGGCGAACACCGAGGCCGAGGCGGGGCTCGGGGTCAGCGGCCAGGACACGGGGCGCGTGTCCTCGGACGCCGCGGCGAAGGGGGCGATCTTGGGATCGCTCGCCCAGATCGGGTTGTCCTTGTAGGCCCGCAGGCTCTGCGTGATGAACCCGGCGGAGTTGAAGATCAGCTTCGAATATTGCGGCGCCTCCATGAGGAACGCGATCAGCGCCTTGGCCGCGTTCGGGTATTTCGAGTAGCGGAAGATCACCATAGGATCGAGCCGGTTCTCCGCCGTGGGCACCCCCACTGGCCCAACCGGCATCGCCGCGTGGTCCATGTCGGCGGCGATCGCCGGGGCGCTGCGCTTGGCCTCGGTGTAGATCGAGATGCCGTTGTTGGTCAGCGCGCACTGCCCGGCGAGGAAGGCGCGGTTGTTGTTGATGTCGAGCCAGGAGAGCACGCCGTCGTTCAGTGTCGGATACAGCGCCCTCGCGTAGTCCAGCGCGCGCAGCGTGGCGGGGCTTTCGAGCGCGGCGTTGCCATGCTCATCGACGATCGTGCCGCCCTGCGACCAGAGCAGCCAGTAGGCGAAGTTGTTGGCGTCGTTGACCGCGTGCCCGAACGAGAACCCGGCCGGGTGGCCGATGCGCTTGAGGCCCTGGCAGAGCCTCAGCAGTCCGTCCGTGTCCTTGGGGAAGCTGTCGAACCCCGCTTCGCGCATCCAGGAGACGCGGTAGTTCATCAGGGAGCCGACAATGAAGACCGGGATGCAGATCCAGCGGTCCCCCTCCTTGCCGTAATTCTCGCACACCGGGTACCAGCCGCCGTACTTGGCGCCGAGATAGGTGGCGAGGTCGGTGACATCGACGAGCTTGTTCGGAAAGAGGTGCGCGGTGGTGTTCTGCGTCCAGATGATGTCGGGGCCGGAGCCGATCTGCACCGCGAGCGCCGCCTTGGACACGAGATCGTCCTGGTTGACGTTCTCGATCGTCACCGGCACGCCCGTCGCTTCGGTGAACGCCGCCACGTTGGCCGCCGTGGTCGCGCCCTCCGCGGGCAGGAACGTGGCCCCGCGCAGCAGCCGCAGGCTCGCACCCCTCTCGGGCGTGAACGGCTGCTCCGCGGCCCAGGCGCGCCCCGCGTCCAGGGACGCCGCCGCCAGCGCCGCGCCGGCCAGGAGGTGTCTGCGGGTGAGGGGCATGGTGCCTCCGCTTTGTCTTGGTTGGGCAGGGTATCGCCGTGTGGGCGGCTTCGAAAAGCCGGCGCGCAACTTGTTCACTGCCGGCGGCCGGGGCCGGATCGATTTTCTGTGGAAAGGTATGGTCCTCGTCGAGCACAAGTCTCGAGGCGAGGATCTGGACCGTGCGGCCGGACAGGCACGCGACTATTTCCCCGGACTCAAGGACAACGAGCTGCCACGATACGTCATCGTTTCGGATTTCGCGCGGCTACGCCTCTATGATTTGGAATCATCGACAGAAGCCGAATTTCGCCTCGACGATTTTCCGCAGCATATCGATCTATTCGGCTTCATCAGCGGTTACACGGTACGGCGGTACGGCGCACTCAATTCCGGTGGACCGGGTTGCGTCCGAGCGGCTGGGCGAATTGCATGACCTGCTGGAGGACGATGGCTTTACTGGTCGCGACCTTGACATCTGGATGGTTCGCACACTGTTCTGCCTCTTCGCCGACAATGCGGGAATTTTCGAGTCCGGCACCTTCCGGGAACTGATTGAGACGCGCACCAGCGAGGATGGTTCCGACCTTAGCGCCTGGATGACGCGCCTGCATCGCGTGCTGGCGACACCGCCGGAGCATCGTCAACGTTCCCTGGATGAAAGCCTGGCGTCGTTCTGTTACGTAAACGGCCGCCTCTTCGACGACCCAGTGGAGCAGCCGGAGACAAACGCGAAGATGCGCGAGGCGCTTCTGTCCTGCTGCAAGGTGGACTGGTCCCGCGTGAGCCCCGCGATCTTCGGCAGCCTGTTCCAGAGCATCAAAGACCGAGAGGAGCGTCGGAAAGGAGGCGAGCATTACACGACCGAGGCGAACATCCTCAAATGCCTGGACCAGCGAGGCGCGCGGGAAAGCGGCGGTGCATTGCGTGATT